>VXNJ01000006.1 GCA_009840625.1 Chloroflexota bacterium
CCCCCCCCCCCCCCCCCCCCCCCGCCAACCCCCGCCCCCCCCCCCATTTTTTAAACCCCCACCCCCCCCCGCGGGGGCCGCCGGGGGGGGCGGGCCCCGGCGCCGGGCCGCCCGGCGCTGAGACCGGTTGGGGCCGGGCTGCCGCGCCTGCGCTTGGCCACGGCCGGCCGGCGCGGCCGCACGGCCGGCTTTGAGCGCCTGGTTGGTCAGCACGCTTTCGCGCTCCACCTGCGCCGCCGGCTGCAGCCGAAAGAACCGCTGCAGGCTCTCGCGCCGCAGGGTGTCCTGCAACTGGCCGAACATCGCGAACGCGTGGCGCCGGAACTCCACCAGCGGGTTCTGCTGCCCGATCGAGACCAGGCCGATTCCCTGGCGCAGCTCTTCTATGCCGGTCAGGTGCTCCACCCAGAGCAGGTCCAGGGTCTGGACCATGATCCAGCGCAGCGCCGGCGGCAGCAATTCGGGGTTGATTTCGGCGAATTTGGCCCGGTGGGCCGCGTCGGCCGCCGACTCGAAAGCGGAAGTGATCGCGGACCGATCCTGGTCGATCAGATTGTTCCAATCGAAGGGTTCGGGAAGATTCAGCAGCATCGTCAGGTTGCGGGCCGCGGCGGCGATGTCGTCCGGATCGGACTCGGCGTCGAGCTCGTGGCTTTCCACCAATTCGGCGATCTCATCGGCGAGCATCGCGCCTATCTGGGCCTCGGGGTCAAGGTCCCGGTCAAGGTAACCGCCGCGCTGGCGATAAACGACCTGGCGCTGACGATTGATCACGTCATCGAACTCGACCACGTGGCGCCGGATGTCAAAGTTTTGCGATTCCACCCGGCTTTGCGCCGATTCAATCGACCGGGTGATGATCTTGTTCTCGATCGGCACGTCCTCGGATATGCCAAGGCGCTCCATCACGCCGGCGACCCGGTCGGAGCGGAACCTGAGCATGAGGTCGTCCTCGAGCGAGACGAAGAAGCGAGATTCGCCGGGGTCGCCCTGGCGTCCGGAGCGGCCGCGCAACTGGTTGTCGATCCGCCTTGACTCGTGGCGCTCGGTACCCAGCACGAACAGTCCGCCCAGTTCGGCGACGTCCGGCCCGAGTTTGATGTCCGTGCCGCGGCCGGCCATGTTGGTGGCGATCGTTACCGCCCCCGGCTGGCCGGCTTCGGCCACGATTTCCGCTTCCTGGGCGTGGAAGCGGGCGTTGAGCAGCTGATGCGGAATTTTTTCGACGCGCAGCATCCGCCCCAGGTGCTCCGAGGACTCGATCGACGTCGTCCCGACCAGGACCGGTCGGTTTTGCCGGTTCAGCCGGGCGATCTCGGCGACCACGGCCCGGTTCTTGGCCGCCTTGGTCTTGTAGACCAGATCGGTGTGGTCGCGCCGGACCATCGGGGCGTTGGTGGGGATTTCGCGAACCCGCAGCCCGTAGATCTTGTGCAGTTCCTCTTCCTCGGTCTTGGCGGTTCCGGTCATGCCGGCCAGCTTCGCGTAGGCGCGGAACAGGTTCTGGAAGGTGATCGTGGCCATGGTGCGGGTCTCGGCCTGAATCTGCACGTGCTCCTTGGCCTCAATCGCCTGGTGCAGGCCCTCTCCGAACCGGCGGCCGTGCATCATCCGCCCGGTGAATTCGTCGACTATGACGATCTCGGCCCGAACGTCGCGGGCATCGACCACCGCGCCGTCGCGGTAAAGAACGTAGTCGCGACCGCGGTGATACAGTGCCTTGGCCCGCAGCGCCTGCTGCAGGTAGTGCAGCAGCTGGTAGTTGCCCTCGGCGTAGATGTTCTTGATGCGCAGACGCCGTTCGACCTTGTCGATGGCCTCATCGGTCGGATAGACGGCCCGCTGCTTGTGATCTATCTCGTAGTCGCGGTCTTCCCGGAACGGGCTCACGATCGCGGCGAAGTTCTGATACAGCGCGGTCGACTCGGCGATCTGCCCGGAAATGATCAACGGGGTCCGCGCCTCGTCGATCAGGATGTTGTCGACTTCATCAACAATGGCGAAATTGAGTCCCCGCTGGACGCGGTCCTCGAGCCGCTGGACCATGTTGTCGCGCAGGTAGTCGAATCCGATCTCGTTGTTGGTCCCGTAGGTGACGTCGCTGGCGTAGGCCTGGCGGCGGAGACTAACTTCCATGTCGGCGGCGATCACCCCCACCGTCATTCCCAGGCGCTCCAGGACCGGCCCCATCCAATCGCGGTCGCGGCGGGCCAGGTAGTCGTTGACGGTAACCACGTGCACGCCCTCGCCGGGCAGCGCGTTCAGATAGGCCGCCAGCGGGGCGACGTACGTCTTGCCCTCGCCCGTCTTCATCTCCGCCACCGCGCCCTCGTGGAGGACCGCGGCACCGACTATCTGCACGTCGAACTGGCGGTCGCCGATCGTGCGCTCGGTCGACTCGCGCACCGCGGCGAACGCCTCGGCGCGCAGATCGTCCAGCGACCGCCCCCGTTGCAGCTGCTCGCGCAGCCGCCCGGTCACGCCGGCCAGCCCGGCGTCGTCGAGCCGGCGGAACTCGCCAGCCAGCGCGTTGGCGCGCTCGACCAGGCGGGAGTGGCGGCGCATGGTCCGGGCCGGACTATCACGTAGCAGGCCGGTTAATTTATTCAGCATGTTCGGTGCGGCGGGCAGATTGGTCCCGGTGCAGGATCCCGGCGGCCGAAGCCGTCGCCACGATTCTCCAACGCGACCGGCCGGATACGCCCCGGGCGCCAAGTCGCCGCCCTAGTACTGCGGGGCCGGTTCGCGAGCCAGGAAGTGGCCGAATTCGCGCACGAAGATCGCATCCACGATCCCAGTCTGGCCGTGGCGGTGCTTGGCGACCTCGATGGTCAGCTCAACCGGGCCGCTGTGCGGAAGGTCGCCGCCTTCCGGATAAAGGAATATGACGACGTCCGAGTCCTGTTCGATCGATCCGCTTTCGCGCAGGTCGGACAGCCGCGGGCGCTGCTGGGTTCGCATCTCGATCGCGCGTGAAAGCTGCGCCCCGGCGATGACCGGCACGTCCAGCTCGCGCGCCAGCTGCTTCAAAGCCCGGGTAATCTGCGAGATCTGCTGGACCCGGTTTTCCTGTTCGCGGTGCGGGCGCATCAACTGCAGGTAGTCGATGATCACCAGACCAATGTGATGGTCCAGCTTCAGGCGGCGGGCCTTTGAACGCAGTTGCAATTCGGTCAGCGCCGGAGTGTCGTCGAGGTAAATCGGAACCTCGCTCAAGTTGCCGGCTTCGATGCCCACGATTCCGAATTCTTCGTCGGTGAGGTCGGCGTCGCGCAGCTTGGTCGAGTCGATTCGGGTCTGCATGCTTAGCAGCCGTTGCGTCAACTGCTTGGGCGAGACCTCCAGCGTAAAGATTGCCACCGGAACGTCGTGCAGGCTGGCCGCGCGCCAGGCGATGTTGAGCAAAAACGAAGTCTTGCCTATCCCGGTCCGGGCCGCGACCGTAATCAAGTCTGACGCCTGGAATCCCCCCAGGATTTCGTCCAGGCGGGTGAACCCGGTGTGAACCCCGGCCAGCAGTTGGCCCTCCTCGCGCCGCTTCAACAGATCGTCGACGAAGGGGCCCAGCAGGTCGCGGACGTGCTGGTAGTTGCCCGAATCGGTATTGGCGGCCAGTTGAAAGAGCAGTTCCTGGGCGCGGGAGACCACCGCATCGGCGTCCGCCCCCCGGGCGTAGGCGAGGTCGGACAGTGCTTGGGCGCCGTCGATTACCTGGCGCAGGGTCGCGTTGCGCTTGACGATTTCGGCGTAATAGCGGACGTTGACCGATGTGGGGACCTCGTGGCCCAGCATGCCCAGATATCCCGCGCCGCCGACCGCGTCGAGGTTTTCGGACCGCTCCAGCTCGTCGATGACGAGCATCAGGTCGGCAGGCTGGTTGCGCGCCGCCAGGCTCTCGATCGCCCGGTAAATGAGTCGGTGCGGTTGCCGGTAGAAGTCCGACTCGGAAAGGAAATCGGCGATCTTGGTGATGCCCTGCGGGTCGAGCAGGAGCGAGCCCAGTACGGAGCGCTCGGCATCCTCGCTGTGCGGAGGAACGCGCAGGTCGTTGGTGCTCATCGGGGCGCTTCCGGACTGCGCCGGTTACACGCCAGGGCCGGCGCCGGCTGGGGCGCGGCCGCGGTCACTCGCTCGCCGCCGCCTGTTGCTGCTTGAGCTGCTCGCGGGCCAGGGCCTCGGCCTCGGCGGCCAGCTCGTCAAGGTCCATCACCTCGACGGTTATCGACGCCTCCAGCCCCGCGACAACCCGGACCGGAAGCGTGTAAATCCCCAGCGATCGGATCGGGTCGTGGATCGTGATCCGGTGGCGGTCGATTTCAATACCGATCTGTTCGTTGAGCGCCTCAGCCACCTGCTGATTGGTAATCCGGCCGTGGATGCGGCCTTCAGAGCCGACCCGGGCCGGAATGATCACCGACGCGCCCTGCAGCTTGGAGGCCATTTCCTGGGCCTTCACCATCTCCTGCTGGGCGCGGTGGCTGGCGATCGCATGCTGGGTGCGCTGGTCTCGCAACACCCCCGGGGTCGCCGGGCGGGCCAGTTGCTTGGGGATCAGGTGGTTGCGGGCGAACCCGGGCGCAACCTCCGTGATTTCGCCGACCCGGCCAAGGTTCGGCACGTCGGTTAGGAGTATCACTTTCATAGCGATTGCTTCTGGATTGTGCTCATGAAGTCGGCGTTGTCCCGGGTCTTCTTGAGCTGGTCGAGCATGAGTTCGATTGCGTCCTCGTCGCCAACCGCGATCAGCATTCGACGCAGCAACCAGCTCATCCGGGTCTTTTCATCGTCGAGCAGCAGCTCGATGCGGCGGGTACCAGATTTAATCACATCCACTGATGGGAATGTGCCGCGTTCGGCCAGGCGCCGATTCAGGATCAACTCCCAGTTGCCGGTGCCCTTGAACTCCTCGTAGATGACCTCGTCCATCCGCGAGCCGGTGTCAATGAGGCACGAGGCCAGGACGGTTAGCGAACCACCGTTTTCGATGTTGCGGCCGGACCCGAAGAATGTCTTCGGCGGTACCAGCGCGGCCGGGTCCACGCCTCCAGACAGGGTCTTGCCGGATGACGGGACCTGCAGGTTGTAGGCGCGCGCCAGGCGCGTGATCGAGTCCAGGAACAGGACCACGTTTGCGCCGTTTTCAACCAGCCGGCGGGCGCGTTGCATGGTCAGTTCGGCCACCCGGCAGTGGCTGTCGGGATGCTCGTCGAATGTCGAGCTGATAACTTCGGCCTTGACGTTGCGCTGCCAGTCGGTGACTTCCTCGGGGCGCTCCCCGATCAGGGCTACCAACAGCTGCAGATCGTCGTAGTTGGCGCTGACCGACTTGGCGATGCGCTTCATCACTTCCGTCTTGCCGGCCTTCGGCGGCGAGACGATCAGGCCGCGCTGTCCGCGGCCGATGGGCGCGACCAGGTCGATGACGCGCGTGGTCAGGTCGGCACGCTCGTGTTCCAGCAGTATCTGGTCGGTCGGGAAAATCGGGACCAGGTTCCGGAACCGCGGTCGCCGCGGCGCCTGCTTGGGATCGGCGTTGTTGATCGCCACTACGCGAACCAGGCCGCGGTACTTCTCGTTGTCCTTGGGGCGGCGGACCTGGCCGGTCACGAAATCGCCGGTCCGCATTCCGGTGCGCCGAATCTGGGCCTGCGATACGTATATGTCGGCCGGATCGGGCAGCCAGCGCTGGTTTCCGCGCAGGACTCCGAATCCCTCGGGTGTTATCTCAAGGACTCCGTGCACCAGCGAATTGGCCAAGCTCTCGTCGCTCTTGGCAATGATCAGGTCGACCAACGACCGCTTGTCGATCGGTTCCGGATCCCCGTTTTCTTCAACTCCGAGACGCTCGGCCAGCGAACGCAGCTCGTCGAAATCGCGGGCCATGAAATCGCGGGTCGAAAAAACGCCCAACAGCTCGGGGGCGCCGTTGATGGTTTCAATGTCGATGCTGCGCACGTTAGCGCCCCAATTGCCGCCCCGGCCGCGGTCACGGTAGGGTCTTCGGCGTCCGCTCACTTGGAAAACTCCAGCCTGTTTGGCAAACGCGCTATCTCATCCGGCGGTGGTCGCGTGCCAAAAGTCTTGGCCGCCGCAACGGATGCGCTGGCGAAATGCCTGGTAAGGGTAAAGAACTACGGCGCAGGTCAATCGTCGCGAAAGGACTGGCTGTGGCACCGCCCAGGAGGCCGCCCGGGCGTGAAATGAAAATCGTCCCGTCGGCTCGCAAAATAATACACCCTTCTGATAACACTTGGCTGCCGCGGCTCAAAAATCCGGGAGGCATATTGGCCGAACCGACGCGACTCGGAGTCATCGGCGGCTCATTTGATCCCATCCACAACGGCCATCTCGCGCTGGCCCGGGTTTGCCTGGACACCGGCGCGGTGGGGCGGATCCTGCTCGTGCCGGCGGCCCAGGCCCCCCTGCGCGCGGCGCCGGCGGCGTCGCCGCAGCGGCGCCTGGAAATGTGCCGATTGGCAGCCGACGATGACGACCGGCTGGAGGTCTGCGACCTCGAAGTCCACCAGCGACGCGCCTATACGGTGGACACTCTGGCCCGGTTGGCGCAAATATTTCCCGACCGGCGGCTGGCGTTGGTTATCGGCACCGATCTTCTGGCCGAACTGTCGCAGTGGCGCGACGTTCCCGGAATCCTGGCGCGGGCCGAGATCCTGGCGGTCACCCGCGGCGGCGGCCGGCAGGTCAAGATACCGGAGTGGATAAACCGACACCGCGGAGAAATGCGACACATCCTGGCCGACACCCCGCCAATCTCCTCGACCTTGGTTCGCTCGACCCTGGCCGCCGGCGATCCGATCGATGAATTCGTACCCGCCGCGGTCGCCGACTACATCCGGCGCAATCGGCTCTATTCGGGCCCCCAATGACGCTTGCCAGGAAACGCGGCCGGGTGTGGTGAACGGACCCGAAGGCGACGCGATCCGGCGCCTGGCTCACGAACTGGCCCGGGAACTGGCGGCCAAGTCCGCCGACGACGTGCGCCTCATGGAAATCGCACCGATTTCGCCGATCGCCGATTATTTCGTTCTGGCGACCGCCAACACGCGGCTTCACATGCGGGGACTGGTGGACACGTGCCGCGACCTGGCGCCGAAGGGTGTTCACCCGCGGGTGGAAGGTCGTGCCGACGACGGGTGGGTCCTGGTCGACTGCGGAGACTTGATCGTGCACCTGTTCCTGGCCGACCCGCGCCGCTACTACGGCATCGACGAACTCTGGGGCGACGCACGCACGCTGTTGCATCTGGTGTGATCCTGCGCCCCACGGTGGCACTACCGCTTGGGGCAGATTTAAAATCTGGAGAGTGGAGTCCCGCGCGAAGAACCGTGGAGGGATTGAATTGGCACGTCAGAAACCGGCCGTGAGCGTCCTCGAACTGGCCTTCGTGCTCGGAATGGGGATCGGGATCGGCGTGCTGCTTGGTTCGCACCGCTCGCTGCGCAAATTCGTGGGCGGTCTGGGACCGCTGGCGCGGCGACGCCAGGTCGACTACCAGGTCCTGAGGCAGTAGCGACCGGACCGAATCCGGGGACCGGCCGCTTTCAGCGCCGGTCCTTTAGCGCAAATCGACGACGGTGACCCCGTCTCCGCCCTCCGACGGCGGTCCCATCGCATAGTCCTTGACCAGCGGGTGATTGCGCAGGTGCCCGCGCACCGCGTCGCGCAGGGCGCCCGAGCCCAGTCCGTGGACCAGGACCACGCTGCGGCGGTTCATGGCGATCGCGCGGTCCAGGTGGCGATCGACCTCGACGCCGGCGTTGTCGGGGAAGACGCCGTGCAGATCGACCCGGTAAGGCACCGGATTGGTCGGCGTCCGCGGGGGCCTTCGCGACGTCGGGGCGTCCGGTCCACGACCGGTGACGCGCAGGATCGCATCCGCCGGCACGCGCTGCCGCAGGCCACCCACGACGACCAGGAATTCAGCGCCGCCGCGGTGCACCGAGAGGATGCGTCCGGACTGCTGATGTCCGACTAGCTCCACCCGATCCCCGGGTTTGGCGCTCGCGCGGGGGGCCCGCCGCAGGCGCGGCGTGGAATCGGCGGGCTGCGCGGGCGCGGAGACTTCATCGTGTTCGGCTTGGCGCCGGCGCGCCTCGCGGGCGATGCCACGGACCGATTCCAGGTTGCCGCCGGCGGCCGCGCGGGCCTGGCGCCGGGCCAGCGCCTCCATTTCCCGCAGCAACCTTCGCGAGGCGGCCCGCTGACGGCTCAGTTCGTCTTCGAACCGGCGCTGGCGCTCGGCGATCTCGCGCTCGGTCCCGGCCAGTTGCGATTGCGCCTCGCGGCGGGCCGCGTCCGCCTCGGAACGGGCCATTGCCGATTCCTCACGCTGCCGGCGCATATCGGACAGGAGTGCGTCCAGATCTCGCTGCTCCGACGCAATTCCGGAGCTGGCGCGATCACAGACGCTCGCGGGAATTCCGCTCCGGCGGGCGATTTCCAGCGCGTGCGATGAACCGGCCACCCCGATGTGCAGCCGGTATTTGGGAAGCAGGGTCTCAGGATCAAATTCCACGCTCGCCGTCTGCGACCGGGCGTGGGATATGGCGTAGTGCTTTAAATCGCCGAAGTGGGTCGTGGCCACGACCGCGGTGCCCCGCCCGGTGAGTTCGTCGATGATCGCGGCGGCCAGCGCCGCCCCCTCGGCCGGGTCGGTGCCGGCGCCGATTTCATCGGCCAAGACCAGTGAACGCGGACCGGCCCGGCGCAGGGCGTCGGCCAAGCTACGCATGTGCGAGCTGAAGGTGCTCAGGTTCTGGGTGATGCTCTGCTGATCTCCGATATCGGCGAAGACGCGGTCGAAAACCGTCACCACGGACCCGGGCGCGGCCGGCAGCTGCAAACCGCAGGCAGCCATCAGGTGGAGCAGGCCGACGGTCTTGAGCGCGACCGTTTTGCCGCCCGCGTTGGAGCCGGTGATAACCAGCGCGCGGAAGCCCTCACGCTCCCCCAGGCGCACGTCGATCGGCACCGCTTCGTCCCCCAGCAGGGGGTGGCGGGCGGCTTTCAGGTCGAACCGGTTGGAATCGACGATGCCCGGCCTGACCGCCTGTTGCAGCAGCGCGAGCTTGCCGCGGGCGAGGATCAGGTCCAGCGCGCTGGCCAGCCGCCAGTTCGCGGCCACGGCATCAGCGCTCTCGCGCACCCTTTCCGAGAGCCTGGCCAGCACCCGGCGCTCTTCGCTGCGGGCGCCAGATTGCAGGGAGCGTAGCTGATTGTTGGTCTCGACCATATCCAACGGCTCCACGTAGGCGGTTGCTCCGCTGGCGGAAAGGTCATGCACAACTCCCGGGACCTGGCGCTGCGATTCGCGCCGCAGCGGTATCACGTAACGACCGCCGCGCACCGTGAAAATCGTCTCCGACAGCACTCCCTGCGGGCCCAGGCGGGCGACCAGCTTGCCGAATCCGGTCTCGAGGTCCGCCCGCCGGACGCGGATCTGGGCACGCAGACTGGCAAGTTCGTCGGACGCCTGGTCGCGCACCCGGCCGTGCTGATCGATTACCCGGTCGATGGCGCCGGCCAGCGATTGCAGCGGGTCAATGCGGCCGGCGCGCCGCGCCAAATCCGGCGCCTGGCCGCACTCCGCCAGCGCCCGCCCGAACCGGTGAAACGCCGAGATCGAACCGCGCAGCTGCAGCAATTCGGCCTGGTCCAGGACCGCGCCGATCCTGGCGCGCTCCAGGACGGGCTCGATTTCTTCCGGGCCGCTGCAGGCCAGACCGGGAACCTTGGCCAGCACCGCCACCGCCTCGGCGGTCTCCTGCTGGAGGCGTTCGACGTCTACGGCGGACCCGGCCGGTTCTAGGGCCAGGGCCAGGGCGACCGAGCCACCGAAACCGCAGCATTCGGCCAGCGCCGAGAGCACGGCCGGCAATTCGAGCGCCACGGCGCTCGGGACGGGGCCGGCCGGCTCTGTCACCGCTATCCCACCGTGGCGGGCGGCTGCGGATCCGCGGGTTCGTCTTCCAGTTCCGCGTCCCGGTCCGCGAGCGGAACCCCGAATTTGAGCGAATCGGGGTCCAGGAAGGAATTCGGGTCGACGGGAATCCCGAAGACGTGGACTTCCCAGTGCAGGTGCGGTCCGGTGGAACGTCCGGTTGATCCCACGGTCCCGATCTCGTCGCCGGCCGCCACCCGGTCACCGGGCTCGACCGAGAAATCTTCCAAGTGCGCCAGCACCGAGAACACGCCCAGTCCGTGATCGATGACCACGGTGCGGCCGTAAATCACAAGGTCCAAAGTACCGGCCACCGTCCCCGGCGCCGGGGCCAGGATCGGGTCATCCAAATCGCCCGCGTAATCGATGCCGAGGTGCAGGAGCATTTCTTCGCGGAGGGCGACGGTGCGCCGATCGCCGAACCCCGCGGTCACCCGGCCGGGCACCGGGGCTTGGAAAGGCTCTGCAAAAAGCGGCCGGAGGGTTACCGGAGCCACCGTCTCTTGCAGCGCGGCCTTGTCGGCGGCCTCCACTTCAGGGTCGAATAGCAGTTCGAGATCTCCGGTCACCCCAACCAGTTCGTAAGTTTCATATTCCAATTCCTCGATCTCCACCCGCACCGACTCGGCGAGGACCGGTCCGGCCCCGATGGTTTCCAGGTCCAGCGTTGTCGCCCCCGGCTCCTGGTCTACCGGGATCGGGACCAGCAAGTGCTGGGAGTCCCCGATGCAGAAGGAGACCGTTGGGTTCCCGGCCGCCCGAACCTGGGCGGCCGTGCCGCTGACTTCCACCAGCGTCGGCGATCCTGCCCTGGCCGGCAGGGCGGCGGCGTGCAGAGCGTCGCCGGGGCGTACCGGCGGCGAAATTGGATCCGTCGCCGATTCCGGCAACAGTCCGAACTCCTTGGCAATGTCGCCGGTGTTGGCCAGGACCGCCTGGCCCACCGGACCGCCGATTCCGGGTACGTTCCACACCTGGATGATTTGCCGCTGGCTGCGCAGCACCCGGACCGGGCCGAAGTCCTCGTAGCTGACCGGCAGTCCGTATAGTTCGAGCCATCGTGGTTCCTTGAGGAAGAACTCCCTGATCACCTCGTCGACGGCCAGAAGTTGCAGGTGGTTCTGGACGATGTGGGCGAAATCTTCGGGATCGGCCGGGTCCAGTCCGCGGTCGGCGGCGAGCGGGAAATAGAAGGGAACCTGGCGCTGCGCGTACAGGTCGGTGTCGGCCCCGATCCGGCCCAGCCAGTCGACCGTATTGGCATAGTTGGCTCGGTCGCCGCCGATCGGCCACTGCAGGATTGCTTTCTGAAATGCCTGGTAGATGAACCCGTCCTGCAGGAATCGCCGCGAAACCGGATAACCGAGCGCGTGCTCGCCGCCACCGGCGCGGAAGGCGCTCAGGAACCGCGCGTCGGCATCGTCACGAACAAAAAACCCCAGCCCGGTGTCCGACCCGGTTTGGGCGAAGAAGTGTTCGTCGGCGGCGGCGTATTCGAGCGACGGCAGGCAACCGGTGGAGAGCGCCGCGGCCGGCTGCGGGATCAGCAGCAGCGCGGCGGCCAGCAGCGCCACGGGCGCCAGCAGGTGAATGCGCCGGCGCCGGCAGCGGCCCCGGCCGCAAAGGCCAAAGTGCAAGTTCAACCCTCGGCGCGGTATCCGACGACCAGCAGGACGCTCGCGCCCAGTTGAACCCGTCGTCCGGCCGGCACCGATTGGGCGCGGACCACCAGTTCGCGATCGGGAATGGGTTCCGGGCTGACGATGCGTTCGATTGCAATGCCGGCCGCCCGACCGATTTCGCGCGCCCGCTCAAGCGGCAGGTCAACGAGGTCCGGGACCTCCACCATGGGCCTCTGGTTGGCCCGGAGGAGCAGTTCTTCGCCAACCGGCAGGATCGTCCCCGGGGCCGGCGATTGCTCAAGCACGATGCCCAACGGCAGGCCGGCAACGTAGCTTTCACCGTCGGCGACTGCCTCGAATCCGTAGGCGGCCGCGCGCCGCAACGCCAGTTCCACGTCGAGCCCGGCAAGGTCGGGCACGGCCTGCAGGCGCAGACCGGCGTTGTAGGTAAGCGTCACCCGGGCGCCCGGTTCGATTTCGGCCCCCGGCTCCGGGAATTGTTCGGATACGACCCCGACCGGGAGGTCGGGATGGTGGATAGGAACGGTTTCGGCCACGTAACCGGCCTCGGTGAGCTGGCTTTGGGCCGCCTCGACGTTCTGGCCGATCACCGATCCGAGAGCGATGCTCTCGGCCCCGGCGGCGACCCGCACCAGGACGCTCTCGCCGGGGGCCAGCAGGACTCCGGCGGCCGGATCCTGGCCAAGCACCCGGTTCGGTTCGGCGCCCTCGTCGGTCACCGGCTCAACCACCAGCTCCAGGCCCAGCGCATCGATCGCGCCGCGGGCTTCGATCAGCGACCTCCCGGTCAGCAGCGGCGCGGAGACTTCCGCTCCGGGACCGCTGTCGACCAGCGGCTCGAACGCATAACCGAGCTCGTCGGCCAATCGCGTCAACGGGCCGGCCGGATTGAGATCGAGCGAGTAGATGAATCCAAAGGTCAGAATCGCGCAGGCCAGCGAAACCGCGACCATCCAGCCGTTTATGCGGTAGTTGCGGGATTCGTGGCGCGGGCGCTGCGGCAGGCCGATCCGGCGGGCGCGCAGCTGATCGAGGACACGCCGACTGGCCCGATCCGACCTGGCCGACCCCATCCGCCTGAGGCGGAATCTCCGGTCCCTTTCCCGCCGGGGGGAATCTAGGGGGTGCGATCTGGCCAACTGCGGCAAGCCCCAAGGCATCGAATCGGCACCGCCAAGCCGGTGCCCGTATTCCGGTGGCCGCGCCCTGGCACGGCCCCGCTAGCGCGCCGAGCGGCTGCGGCGAAGTTCCTTCTCCAGGACCCGGATCGCACGACCGGCCGCCGTTTGCTCGGCGCCGCGCACGGTCTTTCCGGAGGCCGAGGAGAGGTCGCGCCCATCGAGGACGACCGCCACTGAAAACGTTGGCGCGTGCGCCGGTCCGCGGGTGTTGATCAGTTCGTAACGCGGTTGCTGGCGGAACTCCGACTGGGTCAATTGCTGGAGGCGCGACTTGTTGTCGGTCGGCAGTTGCCGCCCGCGCTCGACGGACGTCCCGGACTGGCCGTTTCGTCCCGGAATCTGCAGCGGTGGTCCGCCGGCAACATGGTGGTTGACCCGCAGCAGTTCCTCGAAAAACGGCTGCAGCACCCGCTTGACCTGGCCCAGTCCGTAATCCGAATCCAGGTAAATCGCCCCGATGATTGCTTCGAAACTGCGGCCGGCGACGCCTTTCTGGTTTCGTTTCTTGGACAAGTCAAGGCCCGATCCGACCACCACGTAGCGGTAGAGCCCGATTTTTTCGGCCATCGCGGCCAGGGCGGTGAGGCTGACCAGGTCCTTGCGGACGTTGGTCATTTCGCCTTCGTCCATTTGCGGAAAGCGGGCGTACAGGTCATCGGTCGCGGCCAGATTCAGGGCCGAATCGCCGAGGAATTCCATCCGTTCGTAGGAATCGAGGCTGCTCAGATGACGGTCTTCGTTGATCGCCGAGCGATGGGTGACGGCGCGCCGCAGCAGGCTAATGTCCTGGAACCGATATCCCAGCTTGCGTTCCAGGGTCCCGAGTTCGCCGCCGTTCTCCGATTCGCCCTCCACCCGCGACGGGCGGCGCGGGCGTCCCGGGGAGCGATCGCGATCGCGGGCGGAGCGTACCTGCGACGTTCCGTTTCGGCCCGCCTGGCCCCGCGAACCGCGCCGCGAACTGGCGCGGGTGCTGCCACGCGAACTGCCGCGCGAGCCGCCGTTGCTGCGCGAGCTTGTACGGGGACGCCTGCCGCGCCGGCTCGGGGGTCGCGACCGGCTGGGTTTTAGGGGAGCCGCCGGCTCCGGTGCCGGGTCCGCTTTGGCGGGACCGGCCAGACCGATTGAGCGGAGCAGGTTTTTCAGAGTCTCGTCGCCACCCGATCAGGTGTGGCGGGCGTCAGCCAGTGCCGGTAAGCCTGGTTGCGCCCCTTAACCACGTCGAAGTAGATGTTCTGCATCTGGCGCGTTATGGGTCCGACATCGCCGTTGCCGATCGATCGGCCGTCGAGGTGGGAAACGGCCGAGATCTGGGCGCCGGTTCCGCACAGGAACAGCTCGTCACAGCTGTAGAGTTCGGTCCTGTCAATCGGCCGTTCGACCGTGTCCAAGCCGAGTTCCCGGGCGGCCAGCTCGATGACGGTTGCGCGGGTTATTCCCTCGAGGATGTTTTCGGATACAGCCGGCGTGACCAGGTGGCCGTCGCGAACGATGAACAGGTTTTCGCCGGTTCCCTCGCTGACGTGGCCGGCGGCGGTGAGCATGATCGCCTCGTCGTACCCGTTTTGCTCGGCCTCGGTCTTGGCCAATGCCGAATTTATGTAAAGACCGGTGGCCTTCGAACGTGCCGGGATCATGTTGTCGTCGATCCGGACCCAGGCCGAAATGCAGCATCTGATGGGCGCATTGACGTCCAGGTAGTCGCCGAAGGGGGCGGCGAACAGGCAAAAATCGTCTTCGAGATTGGATACCTGCCCGTTGGCGTCGCGCCGCACCATGCTCAGACCGATGGTGGTGGAGGCCTTGTACACGATCGGCCGGACGTACACGTCGGTGGTGAACCCGCAGCGCTGAATGATCTGCTGGGTGATTTCACAGAGTTCGTCGACCGTGTATTCGAGCGTGAGCAGAAGCATCCGCGCCGAGCGGTGCAAACGTTCGAAATGCTCGGGCAGCCGGAACAGATAGACCTGTTTTTCTTCCTCGCTCCAGTAGCCGCGTATCCCCTCGAAGCAACCGGTGCCGTAGTTGAAGGCGTGGGTCCCGATGCTCACGCGGGCATCTTCCAACGGTACAAACTCGCCCTTGAAAAAGGCCCAACTGTCAGCCAAAGTGAACTCGCCCGGTTAGCGGTGAAGGGTCGGCGGCGGCGATCTCATGAAAAAGACGGCGCGGTTTCTAGCTGAAAAATTCTATATGGGTTTTGTCAATCAGGCGCCGGGCCTCTTCGGGGCCGAAGACCGCCCTGCTCATCAGGATCAGATCGCCGCGCAGGTCGACCAGGTGGGCAAACTGGGCAAACCCCCACTTTCCGTACAGCGTCCGAGCGTAGCGGTTGGGTTGATCTACGGCGATGACAAGTTCGCTGCGGCCTTGCTCGCGGGCCAACCGGGATGCCCCCAGGACCAGGGCGAGTCCCATTCCCCGGCGCCGGTTGTCGGGGTGCACGAAGAGGGTGTGTAGGTAGCACTGGATGCGGTCGTCGGAGAACTTGGGATCGCTGCCCCGGAACCGGATCCAGATCTGGCCCTTGATCCGTCCGTCGACTTCACCGACCAGCGTTTTTTGGACTCCGCCGGCCACGTCGTCGAAGTAGCGCCGCAGCAGGAATTGACCGTCCGGCTGGGTTGTCGACTCCCACAGTTTGGCCAGCTCCGGCAAATCGGCACGGGAACCGGGCCGGATCACCGCGCAGGCGGTCTCCGATTCGGCTTCCGGCATTAGTCCCCCGGTCGCCAGGCCGAAAGACCCTTGCCGCCGCTGACGATGGCCAGGACCCTGGTGAGCGCGGCGCGCTCCTCCGGCGTGATCGCCTCCTGGCTAAAGCGATAGTCGGCCTTGCGGACGATTTCATCGAGCAGATCGTAGAGTTCGCGCCAGCGCTCGACTTCGCCGCCGGCGACCAGCTTGGCCGCCGCGTCGTCGGCGGCCGAGGCGATCACCAGTTGCAAGTGGGGCAGGCACAATCCGTCGCAGTCGCGGTAGCGCTCGATAAGCATCTCATCGCCCGCGTAGTCGGCAAACGTGGCCGCGTAGCGTCGTTCGGCCCTGAATTGCTCCACGCAGACCGGGCACGGCTGCGGAGTCCTGAAAGCCCCGCCGCGCCGCAGCCGACCGCGCCAGTCGCGCAGCAGCCGGAAAAGCCAGCCCGGCAGGCGTCGGTTTGGCGAATCGGGATCGTACGCGTCCAGCTGCCGACCCAGGTTCTTGATGATGTCGGCGTAGGTGATCGCCAGTCCGAGGGCATCGCGCTGATCGGGCAGCCGCCAGGCGTGGGTGTTGCAGAAGCCGTTGGCTTCGCGTACGGTCGCGCGGATGTCGACGTCGGTCACGTTGTCGGAGCAGTAGACGGTCAGGTAATGGTCAGCGATCCGCAGCCCCAGCCGGCAGATGGGGCAACCGTCTTCCAGCATTGCCTCGTAGAGTTCGGCGAAGCTGGGTTCTCGGCTGCTGAAGCGCGGATCGGACCAGTCGATCTCGGGACGCTCCGGTCGGCGACGCCCGGAGTAGTCGGTGAAGTAGGAGCGCGCTGCGATTGCGGTTGCTCCGATCGTTGAATGCTGGCGACGGGCGGCCGCCGGCCGGGCTCGAATGGCCAATTTCATAGACTGCGATTGATTTTCCCAAGTCGCCAAGACAGCGCGCCGACAGGCCCCGGGCTAACCGACCGCAGGATCAATTGATGGACAACGCCGCGCTGATGGACCAGATTGCCGCCGCCGATCTCTCCGAGGAGGCGCGCGCCGTAGCTGTCGAGGTCGCCCGTGTGCTGGAGCAACCGGAGGCGGCCGCGGCCGAATCTTTCCAGGCGCACGAATACCTGGAAAACCTGCTCGCCCTGCCCTGGGCGGAGCCCGGCCCGCCGCCAAGCGCCGATCCCGAGGCGATCGCCGCCGAAGTAGACATCGGCCAGTACGCGCCGCCATTCAACCGCAGGCTGCTGGTCGACTGGATGCTTTCGGCGCATCGGGCCGAATCCCCCGGCGCGGCCCTTTTGTGCGGCCCTCCCGGCGGCGGGCGCCGCAGTCTGGCCCGGCGGGTCGCTGCTGCGCTGGACCTGCCGGCGGCGACCATTGACCTGGTGGGTACCGCGGGCGAATCCGACGTACTTGGCGCGGGGTCATCGCAGACCCGCGGTGCGATCGGTTCGCTGGCCCGAGCACTGGCCGAAATCGGGAACCGGCGCGGGGTGATTGTGTTGGCCAACGTGCAGTGGGCGGTGGCAAACTGGCCCGATCGCGGAGCCCGGCTGCTGGCCCTGCTGGACGACGTCGAAGCCCGACGGAATTGGCGCGACCAGTACTTGGATGTCGGATTTGACCTGACCTCCACCCTGTTCGTACTCACTGCCGACGGCAGCGGCGCCCTGCCGCCCGAAATCATCGACCGCATGCTCCTGGTCGACTGTCCCGGCTACACCCGGAGCGAACGGTCCCGGATCGTACAGACGCACCTGTGGGAAGAGATCAAGGCCCGTTACGACATCACCAGCCCGGTCGCCCTGGGCGAGGACGCCGCCGAGGCATTGGTGACCGAGTACACCCCGGAAGCGGGCCTGGCCGCCACCAGCATCGCTCTCTCGGAAATGGCGCGCCGCGTGGCCGCCGCCCCCGATGGATCGGCGCCGCCGTTGATCGATGCCGCCGGGCTAAGCCTGATGCTGGGCAAACCGCGCCGCTACTACCGCGACGAGGCCGGCTACGCCCGGCCCGGAGCCTGCCGCACCCTCCTGCTCGGACCGCACGGATCCAGCGTGCAGCTGGTCGAGGCCGTGCCCGTGCCGGGCGGTCGCTACTATTTGACGCCCGAAGGGACCTCGGCGCCGGTCAACAAGGCCTGCGACACCGCCTACTACTACGTGCGCTCGCGGATGACCGAACTTGACATCTCGGCGCGCCAGCTATTCGAATACGGCTACAAGATCAATCACAACCTGGGCGCCTCCGACCACGATGCCGAGACCCTTTCGCTGGCAGTGCTGGTGTCGCTGATCTCGGCGCTGAGGGATCGGCCGATCGATCCGGAGACCGCGGTCGTGGGCGAGATGAACCAGAACGGAGTGCTGATGGGCGGACCGGGTCTGGCGCACCGCCTGCTGGCCGCCCAGCGCGCCGGAATCCGCCGGATACTGCTGCCCCGCGCCAACGCTCCCGACATTGAGGAGTTGCCGCCCGGTCTGGAGAGCGATCTGACCCTGGTCATGGTCTCCGACGCCGATCAGGCAATCCGGGTGGCCCTGAGTTGATCCCCTGCGCCGGACCCGGCTGAGGCGGCAATGTTCGGCGTCGGAATAACCGAATTCCTGTTCATCCTGGCGATCGCGATGATCGTGCTCGGTCCGGACCGTCTGCCGGAGGCGATGGGGCAGCTCGGGAGGCTGGTGCGCAAGGTCCGCGCCTGGGCCTACGAGTTCAGGGCCGAATTCGACGAGGAAATCCAGCTGCTGCGCGGCGAGGTGGAAGCGCTGCAGCGCGAGGCCGAACTGACCCGCCAGGAACTGCAGGAGATCCACGCCGAAGTCGCCGCGACCGTCGGCGAGGCGCAGGACGACCTGGACAGCGCCGCCCAGGACATTGCCAGCGAATTGGGTTCGGCCAGCCAGGTGGCTGACGCTCAGTTGGGCGACGCCGCCAAGACCCTTACGAATCCGGTAGCGGCGGCTTCCGCGGCCCCCGCACCCAGGCCGGCTGCGGCCCCGGCGCAACCCGCACCGACCCCGGCGGCGGCGCCTGCGGCAAGTCTTCCGTTCGCCGACCGGTCCCCGGGCGATGCGATGGCGAGCGCGATTTCGCAGGCGTTCTCGGCTGCCAACGGCGGCGCGCAGGATCAAACGGCGCAGGTGCCGCCCGCAGCACGCTGGCAGAGCCCGGTTGAAGGCCAGCCGGCCATACCGCAAGAGGGAGCGACCATGGCCCGGTTCTCACCCGAGGGCGGCCAGTACGCGGCGCTGCTGCGAGCCGTCGCCGGGGCCGGCCCCGATTCTCTTGAGGCCGGACGCGAAGCCCTGAGTCGCCAGGGACGTCTCGACGCGGGCGAGTTGGAGGACTACGCCGGCAAGGGGCCGATGGCCGCGGCTCTGCTCTGGACCGCAAGCATGCAGGCGCACGTGGACGGCGACTCCATCGAGGTGGACCGCCGCGACGCGGATGGCCAGATCCGGGTCACCGTTTCCCTCACCCGGGATCCGTTCGGCCTGGATCGCCCCATCGACGCCCCGGCGGCCCGCCTGGCCCGGCATTACGACCGCGCGTTTTTCGAGGGCCTGGGCGTGGCCATGGAAGATGGAACTCTGTTGGCCGAGGGCGCCGAGCAAACCCGATTCGATTTGACCGAACTGCCGGCGAGCGAAATCGAAGGCGATTCCGCGTAGTTGGCGGGTCCGCTGATTCAGGCGGACCGGCGGGTTGCCGCATCCCGGTCGAGATCCCCGGCCGCGGGGCCGTCAATCGCCGCTGAATCCGGCCGAGAATGCCGGAGTCTCCCCCAGCGAGAGGGCCTATCCTTGCCGGAGCCGATTTGGCGGCGGCTGACGGATGCCGCCGGAGCGCGTCCATGACCCAATTGCAAGATCGCTGCCTGGCGGCCGAAGAATTGATCCTCCGCCACGACGTTCGCGGGATTTCGGCCCTGGCCGACCTGCTCGATCCCGGCTATCTGGCCAGGGTGGCGGGCACGCTCACCCGCCCCGAGACCCGGCTGCTGCTTGGCACCGGCTTCCTGGTCATCGGGTCCGGTCGGGCGGAAACCGACGGGCCGCTCGGCGCCCGGGCGATCTGCGACGCGGTTCGACTTTCCGGCGGCCGGGTGTGCGTCGTCTGCGACGAACCGACGGTGGAGGTGGTCGGCGCCGCAATCGGCGATGCGGCCGAGATCGCGGTGATGCCGATCGGGGACGATGATCAGGCGCGGATCTGGTCGAATGTGCAGCGAACCCGTTTTCGCGCCAACGCGGTCGGTTTCATCGAGCGTTGCGGACGCGACGCCGACGGCGTATTTCATTCCATGCACGGGGCCGATATCAGCGCGGTGACGGCCCGAACCGATTACCTGATATCTCCGTCGGTTGCCAGCTTTTCGATCGGCGACGGCGGAAACGAGGTGGGATTCGGGCGGTTTGAGCAGGCTCTGCGCGAGCGTGGAATCACCCGTTGGCCCTCGGGCTCGGCGGTGGGGGAATTGATCATCGCCTCGGTTTCGAACTGGGGTGGTTACGCGTTGGCGGCGGCGATTGCCTGGACCGCAGGGCTGCCCCTTGACCGCGTCCTCCCGGATTCGGACCAGTTCACCCGTCGGGTCGAGCGGCTTTTGGATGCCGGCGCGGTGGACGGGATGTCGGGACTCAGCGAGAGAAAAGTCGACGGCCGCGAGCTGGACGCAGAGTTCGCCGTGCTCGAAGAGCTGCGCCGGATCGGCTCCGGCTGACGGCAGCGGCGGAGTAGACGGCAGATGCGCAAGGTACGTCTCGGTCGAACCGAGGCGCTCGTGTCCAGACTCGGCTCCGGCACTATGTGGTTCCGGCGCATGAGCCAGGGCGAAGCTGACGCCGCCGTCACGCATGCGCTGGACCGGGGAATCAACTATTTCGACTGCGCCCGCATGTACGGCGACGCCGAGATAAAGCTGGGACGGGCCCTGGGGCAACGGCGCGACGAGGCGTTCATCGCCACCAAGACGCGCGCCCTCGACGCCGCCGGGGCGCTGGCCGGGATCGAGGAGAGCCGGACCCGCCTGGGCGTCGACCGCATCGACCTGATGCAGTTGCACTATGTCAATTTCCAGCACGAATTCGATCAGGCGACCGCCTCCGGCGGGGCCCTCGAGGGAGCGCTGCAGGCACAGGCCCAGGGCCGCATCGATCACATCGGCATTACCGGACACCGGCCCGAGAAGCTGGCCGAATGGCTCGGCGGGGGACAGTTCGCGACCGTCCTGTTCCACCTCTCGCCGGTCCAGCCGCACGCCGCCACCGACCTGCTGCCGGCGGCCCGGGCACTGGATGTTGGCACCATGGCGATGCGTCCGACCGGGTCGGGGTTGACCAACCAGTACCGCCAATTCCTGCGCTACGTGCAAAGTCACAACCCGGACGTGATCGTATCGGGACTTACCACCCCGGCGATCATCGACGCCAACATTGACGCGATCTCGCGGGAGCCGGATCCTCCGGAAACCCGCCGACTGCAGCGCCTGGCCGACACCTACGGCGCCAACTTCTGCCGGCGTTGCAGCTACTGCGAGTGCCCGATCGGGATCGATATTCCCGAGGCGATGCTGGCCGAACACGTCTGGCGCGCCGGGAAGCTTTCGGTCGACGGCACCCGGACTTGGGACGAGGCGGTCGCCAGCATCGGCGGCTGCCAGGATCACGCACCCTGCACATCGGCTCCCATTTGCGAGCCGATGTGTCCCTACGAGCTGCCGATCCGGCGGACCATGATGGGGATCTCCGACGCCCTGGACCCGGAGTAGTCGTGCAGAACCTGGCCCAGAGCTTCCCGGTTCTCCTGCTGCGGATGGCGTTCATGTCGCCGGGGGCTTGGCGGCTCCTGCTGGCCGACCCGAAGTTTCTGCGCATCGGACTGACCCTGGCGGCCGGGGCCGGTCTCTGCGGGACTCTGGGCCTGAGCATCGGGCGCCCGCTGGATTGGAGCGAACTGGCGATCAACGCCGTCGTCGCGGTCTTGGGAACAACTGCCGGCTGCGCGTTCACCGGCGCGTGCGCGCACCTGTTGGTGAACCGGATTGGATCGGGTCGGGCCACCCTGGCGGCGACCGTCGGGGCGGTGGGCTGCGCGCACGTTATCGGTTTCCTGCAATTGCTGATGATCCTGCCGGCCTGGACGTTCGGCGTCTGGGCCATCGCCATGGTGTGGACGGTGCTGGCGGCCGGTGCCGGGGTGGCGATGGCGTCACGCGCATCCCTGGCCGTCTGCCTGCCGGCGTTAGTGGTGCCGTGGGCGGTCTGGGCGGTCCTGCAGCTGTCGATCTGGATCGTCCTGGGCGGGACCGCGTTCGCCCAGATCGGCGGCTAGCGGCGGGTTACCCGATCGGTGGAAAGGATCTGGGCCGCCCGTCCGCGGCGCGGCGCGAATCCGCGATAGGCCATTTCCAATACCGGCAGCAACCCCGACAGATCCACCGCCAGGGCCAAGTGGGCCAGACAGGGGATCCGGCGGGCGATCTCGACCAGCGCCGTGGCCCCGCCCAGCAGATCCCCGTCGACCGACAGCCGGATCGAGCCCGGTTCGGTTCCGATGGCGGAACTGAATCCCATTTCGGCGGCCGGCCGGAATCCAAGGGTTTGGTCGTTGTCGAGGCGCGCCATCAGCGCGGCCGCAAAGCGGCAGAACCCGCACGTGGCGTCGTAGACGACGATCGGACGTTCGTGGGATTCGTTGCCTTGCATCTGGCCGATCGCTTGGGGAGTGGCGCCGGGGCGCGGCGGCAATGGCGGTCAAGGGCCGCCGCGGGGAAGATTCTGGCACGCGGCGACCGCCGCGCCCGATCCGGGCACGGGCCGCCGGGGCCATAAAATCCCCCTTGGAGCGGGCTACCCGTAAACCGGGGAGAGGTGCCCGAGTGGTCATAAGGGGTCCGTCTCGAAAACGGATAGGCGTGGATGAAGCGCCACGTGGGTTCGAATCCCACCCTCTCCGCCACCGGCCGCTGCAGACTGCGATCCCGCAGGTCGGACCGGCCCGCTCCGAACCAGGGAGAGGTCGCATAGTGGACTAGTGCGCACGCCTGGAAAGTGTGTAGGGTAATACCCTCGTGGGTTCGAATCCCACCCTCTCCGCCGCGGCGCCGGCGCCGCCCCGGACCCGGCCCGTCGTCTCAGTCAGCCCCGAAAGACGATCGCGATGGAACTGGTCGACAGCCACCATCATCTCTGGTTCATTGACGACTCCAACCTGAACTGGCTCAGCGACGATATGCGCGCGGCCGGCGGGGCCCCAATCGCCGATTTCGGACTGCCGCAGCTGGAGGAAACCTTCGCCGCAGTCGGGGTGAACCGGTCGGTCCTGATCGAGGCCTGGCACGCCGAGGAGGACCAGATCCAATGGCTCGAGGCAACCGCCGAGCACCTGGTCGTGGGAGCGGTGATAGCCTGGGCGCCGCTCGAATCGCCTGACCTGGGGTCCCGGCTCGACCGCTTCGCCGCGTATCCGAAATTTCGCGGCTTGCGGATCAACGCCCAGGATGAACCAGACCCCGATTACCTGCAGCGGCCCGACATCCGCGCCGGCATCGCCCAGCTGGCCGAACGCGAGGGCATGACCCTGGACCTGCTGATAAAGCTGGGCGACCTGAAGGACGTGCCGGACCTGTGCGCCAACTTTCCCGATTTGCCGATGGTGCTGGACCACCTGGCCAAACCGCAGACCTACCAGGACGGCTATTTCGAGCCCTGGCGCGATCTGATGCGGCCCCTGGTCGACATCCCCAATCTGCAGTTCAAGCTTTCCGGGATGCTCACCGAAGCCGGACCCGCGCCGACCGCGCCGCAGCTGGCCCGCCCGGTCCGGTTCATGCTGGAAGAGTTCGGTCCGTCGAGGTTGATGTGGGGCAGCGATTGGCCGGTCTGTCTTTACGCCGCCGGCTACCGCGAGAATTTCGCCCTCATGCAGGCTGCGATCGGTCCGCTGCCGGCCCACGACCGGGCGGCGGTTTTCGGGAAAAACGCCGCCGCCCACTACCGCCTGGCCGACTAGTCCCGGCCCCAGTTGCAACCGATAATCGCTGCGACGCATTCGCTCCACGCTGGACGCAGACCGCAGCGGAGCCCGGCGGCACAGGGGGTGGCACGGAATGGCGGTAACTAGCCCGGGCAGGGACCAAGCAAGTCGGCGCAAACTGGTCTCCCAGATAGTCGACACCGACATTCACCACGGGTTCGAGGAAGCGCAGGAAATCCTCGACTACGTGCCGTCCGAATACCGCGAGCGCACGTCCTGGTACGGGTTGCCGGTGGATTTCAATCCGGTCCAGAACAACGGCGGCATGCGCGGCGGTCGCAGCGACCTGGCGTTCGACTATCCCGAAATCCCGGTGTCCACCCGCGAGTCGTCGCTGCTGCGCTGCCGCGAGACCCTGCTGGACCGCTACGACATCGATTTGGGAATACTTACCGGCGGCCAGATGTACGGTCAGACCGGGGCCATGGACTCGCAGTACGCATCGATCATGGCGCGGGCGTTCAACGACTGGACGCTCAAACGTTGGCTCGACGAAGACGACCGCCTGCGGTACGCGATGGCGGTCATCCCCCTGGATCCGCAGGGGGCGGTGGCCGAGATCGAGCGGTTGGCCGGCGATCCGCGCGTGGTCGCGGTGCACCTGAACACCGGCGCCATGCGGCCATTCGGCAACCCCATGTATCACCCGATCTGGGAGGCCGCCGCCAAGCATGACCTGACCCTGCAGCTGCATCTGGGCGGGGAGGGAACCGGAGTTCACCCGCCGATGACCTCGGCCGGTTTCCCCACCCATTACGTAGAACGGCGCATGGCCGAACCGGGCCTGTACCTCCCGCACGTGGCGAGCTTCATCTTCGAAGGGGTCTTCGGCAAGTACCCGAACCTGAAGCTGGTGCTGGCCGAATCGGGGTTCACCTGCCTTCCGCACTATCTCTGGCGCATGGACGCGTGCTGGAAGGGGCTTCGCCACCAGGTCCCCTGGATCAAGGAACTTCCCAGCGAGATCTTCTACCGGCACGTCTGGGTCGGCACCCAGCCGATGTACGAATACAACGAGGACCACGCCAACCTGATGAAGATGGTCGAGTGGCTGCGCGGCGACGAGCGCTTCGTCTACGCCAGCGACTACCCGCACTGGGACTGGGACGACCCCAACGACGCGGCCCGCACTTTCCCGTCCGAGATGCGCGAGCGCGTCTTCAACCGGAACGCCCGTAAAGCCTATCCGCGACTGCAGTGAACACTCGCGGGCGCCGCGCGCACGTAGTCTGCCGGGCCGACGAGCTGGGTCCCGGCCAACGGTTAATCGCCGCCTGCGGAGCGGTCGAGGTGGGGGTGTTCAACCTTGGGGGCGAGTACTTTGCTTTGCTCAACCGCTGCCCCCATAAATCGGCTCCGCTGTGCAAGGGGGTCCAGCGCGGCTACCTGACCGCCGACGAACCGCGCCAGATCAGTATCTCGGCGTCCAAGGAAGTGATCGGCTGTCCCTGGCACGGCTGGGAATTCGAAATCCGCACCGGGCGGTCATACTTCAACCCACACCGCGTCCGCGCCCGTTCCTACGACGCCGCCCGCGTCAGCGGGCAGGAGATCGCCGAGGAGGATCCGTCGGTGCCGACTTTCCGGGTGCAGCGCGAAGACGATTACATCGTCGTCTATGTCTGAGCAAATCTTCCGGAGTCATGCCGCCCTAGACCGGGGCCGATAGGAGGCACCGGTGCGCGATTTCCGAGTGGGCGTGGCCCAGATGAATCCGGCCCTGGGAGACCTGGACCGCAACCTGGGGCTGCACCTGGAATGGGTCGAACGGGCCCGCCGGGACAGGTGCGACCTGGTGGTCTTTCCCGAGCTCTCGCTGACCGGCTACGTCCTGGAGGATCTGGCCTACGGCGTCGGCATGCGGCTCGATGATCCGCGCCTGGCGGTCCTGATCGAGCAGTCCAAGTCGATTTCAATCATCGTCGGGTTCGTCGAACACACGCCCGACCACCAGTACCGGATCGCCAGCGCCTACCTTGAGGACGGCGAAATCCGTTACGTGCACCACAAGGTCTACCTGGTCACCTACGGGCTGTTCGACGAGGGGCGCTATCTGGCCGCTGGCGAGCGCGTGCGGGCGTTCGACACCAAGTTCGGTCGCCAGGCGATCCTGATCTGCGAAGACCTTTGGCACCCCTCGGCGCTGGTGATCGCGGCCGCCGACGGGGCCGACGTCATCCATGCGCCGGCCGCCAGTCCGGGACGCGGCATATCCGGTGCGGCCGAAGTGCTTGGTTCGGCCCGCACCTGGCATGACCTTACCCGCGTCTATTCACAGATGCTGGTCAACTTCACGGTGTTTGCCAACCGCACCGGCTACGAGGACGGGATCAACTTCTACGGCGCTTCGCGCATCCTGGGGCCGGACGGACAGGTGCTGGCCGACGCCGGCGGGGACCCAGCGCTGATTAGCGCCGACCTGAGCGACGGCGCGCTGCGGCGCGCGCGCATCGCATCGCCGCTGCGGCGCGACGAGAAACTGAACGTCACGCTGAACGAACTGGCGCGGATCCGCCAGGTGCGCATCCGGTGAACCCGTTCGCGCGGGCGCGGCCCGAGCTGATCGAGGAGCTGGACCGCTGGCTTACCCTCGACCACGAACTGGCCGCCCAGATGTTGATCGGGTTCGTGCGCAACCAGGTCGGCAAGGTCGGGTTCGAAAGGGCCGTGATCGCGCTTTCCGGCGGAATTGATTCGGCCCTGTCGGCGGTGCTGACGGCACGCGCGCTGGGGCCGGAAAACGTAACCGCCGTGATGATGCCGTACCGCGAAAGCAACCCCGACAGCCTGAGCCACGCCAGACTCCTGGCCGAGGGGCTGGGAATCGATTCCCGGGTCATTGAGATAACCGATCTGGTGGAGCCCTACTTCTCGCGCAACCCGGCCATGAGCAACCTGCGGCGCGGCAACGTGATGGCGCGAACCCGGATGACGCTGGTCTACGACATGTCGGCGCGCAACGATGCGCTGGTGATCGGTACCTCCAACAAGACCGAGCTGCTGCTCGGGTACGGGACCCTGCACGGCGACATGGCCTCGGCGGTGAACCCGCTTGGCGACATCTACAAGACCCAGGTGTTCATGCTGGCCGCGGCGGTCGGTGTCCCCGATCCGATCCTGCAAAAGCCGCCCAGCGCCGACCTCTGGGAGGGCCAGACCGACGAGGAGGAGCTGGGCCTGACTTACCGCGACGTCGACCGGCTGCTGGTGCTGCTGGTCGATCGCCGATTCAACCTGCAGGAAGCGGCGGCGGCAGGCGTGGACCGCAACTACATCGCCCAGATCCTGGGCAAGGTGCGCACGAACCAATTCAAACGCCGCCCCCCGGTCATCGCCAAGCTCTCAGACCGCACGATCGAACGCGAATTCCGCTATCCGCGCGACTGGGGAGTGTGACCGACTAAGGGCGCGGCCGGAACGCTAGCTTGGTCGGGGCGGCCGGATTTGAACCGGCGACCTCCTGAACCCCATTCAGGTGCGCTTCCAGACTACGCCACGCCCCGCGACACGGCGATTATCCCTACCTGCAACGGCGGCGGCGCGCCGCCGGGGCCTATCCCCCGAACGCCTGGTTCCGGCGTTCCAGGTAATCGCTGCGCGGCGGCACGAAAATGTCCAGGGCCACCGCGGGGCCGTCGATGGCGATCGCCGAATGGATTTCGTTGGGCGGGATCATGAAGAAGTCGCCCGCTTCGACGACGTGCTCTTCGCCGGCGATCGTAAAGCGGATGCGGCCGCTGATTACGATCCCGCACTGTTCATTGGGATGGCGGTGCTCGGGGACTTGGCAGCCTTCGTCGAATTCAACGTGCGAGAGCATGATGTTCTCGGAACTGGCGATCCGGGCGCTAACCCCGGCGATCAATTCCAGCGGTTCCAAGTCGCTCAATCGGACAGATGGCACGAACGTAGCTCCTTGCTAGTTGGCTGTGGCGATGAATTCGCCGTTGCGAAGAACTTCAATATCGTTGCCCCAGCGTTCTCCGGTCTCCGGGTTGATCGCGTCGGTCGGGCTGTACTGAACCACGTAGGCGCGGCGCGGGCTGTCGGTCGTGTTGGGACCCGAACGGTGCAGGCAGAGCGAAGACATAACCGCGATCGCCCCTTTTGGCATTTCGCAGGGAATTCCCTCCTCTTCGCCGCGGTAGCCGACCTTGTCGCCGCTGTCCTGATCGACTAGGTGCTCCTGGAGTCCCCAGCGGTGCGATCCCGGAATAAGGAATATGGTGCCGTTGGCCACGCTGGCGTCTTCGAGCGGGATCCACAGGGTCAGGTACTCAAGCGGCTCGATCGGAACGTAGCCGCTGTCCTGGTGCCAGGAGAAAGAGCCGCCGGTCCGCGGGGCCTTGGTGACCGCCTGATTCCAGTAGAGGCGCACATCGGGGCCCAGCAGGGATCCGGCCAACTCGGCCAGTTCGCGCGATAACGCCAGTTGGCCACCGGCTTCGGAACGGGCATGGATGCCGGCGATGAAATTCCGGCCCTCGTGGCTGATTCCGACCCGATCGCCGGCCGAGCGCAGCTCGGAATCCTGCTCAGCGCGCAAACGCTCGAAATCGGCCGCGATGCGGTCCAGCAGGTCGTGGTCGAGCACCGGAGCGGTGATGAAGTAACCCTGCTGGTTGAACTGATCTAATTGTTCGGCGGAAGGTATCAACGCGGAATCTCCCCAGGCGGACTCGGGCGCGCGGCGATGATGCCGGCGGGCGGGCCGGATGGGCCCAAGCATCCAATTCTGCCTAGGCCGGTCCCGAACGCCCGGTTCTGGCTAGACTGCGCCGAATCTCCTTTCCAAAGTCCCCCGCTCCGGAGCCGGCCGATGCCTACCGCTCTCATGGGCCGGCCGATGGCCGAGTCCTGGCTCAAGCAGATCCAACTCGATCGCCTGCGGGCGGCCGGGTGGCGGGTCGTGGTGTCGGAGGCCGAACCCCCGCTTACCGAAGGAGACTTGCTCTCCGAGATCGGCGGCGTCGAATACCTGTTCGCCAACGGCCGCGATGACGTCAGCGCGAAGGTCATCGCCGCGGCGCCGAAGCTGAAGGGGATATTCAGGACCGGCGTGGGGGTCGACATGGTCGACCTGAAAGCTGCCGCCGCCCGCGGGATTCCGGTCTGCAACACCCCGGGCAGCAACAGCGAAACCGTCGCCGACATGGCGCTGGCGATGATGCTGATGCTCCTTCGGCGGGTTCCTGAACTGGACGCCGACATGCGATCCGGCAGTTGGCTGCCAAAGTTCGCCAACAACCTGCACGGCAAGACGATCGGCATCTTCGGGCTGGGCCGAATCGGGCGGGCGGTGGCCCGCCGCGCACGGGCATTCCAGATGCCGATTCTGGGGTTTGATCCTTACGTGACCCAGGAAAGCGTGGCCGACGAAGGGATCAGGGTGGTAGGGACCGCGGACGAGCTGTTCGCCAACGCCGACGTCGTCACCCTGCACGCACCGGCCACCGGAGGAACCCGGGAAATCGTCAACACGCACACCCTCTCCCTGATGCGCTCCAGCGCCATCGTGATAAACGCGGCCCGCGGCGACCTGGTCGACGAGGCCGCCCTGCTGGCGGCGTTGCGCGAGGGCAGGATCGCCGGAGCCGGGCTCGACGTTTTCAAGAACGAACCCGCTTTCGACAATGCGTTCGGCGAGCTGCCCAACGTCGTGCTGACCCCGCACGTGGCCGGCAACACGGTCGAGACCACCGCTTCAACCGCCCACGCCTGCGTCGACAACGCGCTGGCGGTCGAATCAGGCCGCTGGCCGCGCGAAGTGGTGGCAAACGGCGTGTATTCCGACTAACGGGAAAAGCAGGCCATGGGGACCCTTTTCGTGGTCGCCACCCCGATCGGCAATCTGGAAGACATTTCGCCGCGTTCGCAGGCGGTTCTCGAATCGGCCGCCGTCATATACGCCGAGGACACCCGCCGCACCCGCAAGCTTCTTACGCACCTGGGCATCCGCAACCGGCCGCTCAGCCTGCACGGCGATTCGGCCGACTCGGCCTGGCGGGACGCCGCCGCGGCACTCGCCGACGGTGACGTGGCCTACGTGACCGACGGGGGAACCCCGGCGGTCGCCGATCCCGGCGCCCGTCTGGTACGACTGGCCCACGAGCGCGGCCATCCGGTCAGGACCGTGCCCGGACCCTCGGCAGTCACCGCCGCGCTGGCGGTGGCCGGTCTGGAGAGCGGGGGACACGTTTTTCTGGGCTTTCTACCGCCGCGCCGGTCGCGGCGAATGCAGCTGCTTGAATCGGCGATCGCGACCAATCTGCCGATGGTTGTATTCGCCGGACCCCACGACCTTTCCGAACTGCTTGCCGAACTGGCCGATCTGCTGGGCCCCCAAGCCGGTGTGGTCGTCTGCCACGAGCTGACCAAGCTGCACGAAAGCGTGGTGCGCACCACGCTGGGCCAGGCTCCGGGCCTGGACGTGGTATCCCAGGGCCGGGGCGAAAAAACCCTGGTGCTGGATCCGCCGCAAAAGCCGGCCGCGCCCCCGCCCGAATCCCAGTTGCGGCTAGAGCTGGCCCAGCTGCAGGACTCGGGCTTCTCACCCAGCCGGGCGGCGCGCGAACTCGCCGCGCGTCACCGATTGCCCAAGGACGTGATCTACCGGCTGGTCGTGGATTCGGACCGCAATTGACCGCCCTCCGGCCGGACAGCACCGCCGCCCTGGCGGAGATGATCGGCGGCGGCAGCCAGGGGATTGGGATCCTGGCCGGCTGGTCTTCGCACTGGACTCGAAAGCCCCCGCGAGTCGAATTCACCGGGCTGGACCTGAGCGCTCTCGACCGGCTGCTCGACCTTTCCGCGGGGGACCTGACCTGCCGGGTGGAGGCCGGGATTAGCCTTGGGTCTTTAACCGCGCACCTGGACCCGGTCGGGTTGGAATGGCCGGTGCAGCCGCTGCCGGGGCAGACCCGGTTGGCGCAGACCTTCCTTTCGGGGGCCGCGTACGCGACGAGCGCGCTGTTCCCCAACCCGCGCGATTGGATCCTGGGCGGAACGCTAGTCAGCGGGCGCGGCGAGATAGTGACCACCGGCGGGGCCACGGTAAAGAACTCGGCCGGTTACGACCTGGTACGAAGCTGTTTTGGCAGCATGGGCGTCCTGGCCGTCCCGGCCCAGCTCCAACTCCGCCTGCGGCCGCGACCGCAGGCGCGCCTGCGGTTGACGGCGCCGGGGTTGGGGCCGGAACCGTACCTGACGCTCCTGGCCGCGGCCCGCCGGCAAATGGACGTGATCGAGACTTTCCAGATCGCCGGGGGCACGGCCCGTCTGGGGATCGCCGGGCCCGACGATCGGGTCGAGGAGGCCGCCGCCGCTTTGACGGAAGCCCTGCCCGGGCTTTTGAGGGCCGAGTCCGAACCCGCCAGCGGATCGGCCGACTGGAACGGCGATCGCTATCAAATGGCCCTGCCGGCCAACAGGATGGCCGGCTTCCTGGCCGATCGGGAACCGGCCCGGTACTGGGCGTTTCCGTTCCAGCGCCTGGCCTTCAGCCAGGGTTCGCCCGGGCGATCGTTCCCGGAAGTCCGGTCGACGCGGCTTCTGCCGCTGCCCGATGCCCGGTCGCTGCGCGCGGGGCTGGCGCTGCTGTGCCGGGGGCTTGATCCTGACCGGAGGTTCGTCTGAAGCCGCCCAACGGCAATTCGCGGTGCCGGCCCAATCAGAATAGACCCGGCCCCGGACCGGTCCGAAACGCTTGCACCAAACCCGGGCACGCGCCCTGAAAGGCTTACAGCTTGGCAGCGACTACAACGAACGAGAACGTAAGGTACGAACCCGGCGAGATCCCGCCGGCCCCGATCGCAATTGGCGCCGGCATCCAGTCGGCGATGGTGATCGTGGCTCCGGTCGTGCTGACCGTGGTAATCGTGTCCCGGATCGCCGACCAACCGGACGGATATCTTTCCTGGGCCGTGTTTGCGGCGCTGCTGGTCTGCGGGTTCACCACCGTGGTGCAGGCCGTGCGCGTGGGCCCCATTGGCGCCGGACACATCCTGATCATGGGCACGTCGGGCGCCTTCATAGCCGTGTGCGTGGCCGCGCTGGTCGAAGGCGGACCGGCGCTGATGGCGTCCCTGATCGTTGTGTCCTCGCTGATACAGTTTCTGCTGGCCTCGCGCCTGGCGCTGCTGCGCCGAATCTTCACGCCGGTCATCGCCGGCACCGTGATCATGCTGATCGCTGTCACCGTGATGCCGCTGGTATTCGACGCGGTCGGCGACGTCCCCGACGGATCGCCCGCCCAGGCTGCTCCAGTCACGGCGCTGGCTACGCTGGGAGTGATCGTGCTGATGATCCTGCGAGCGCCTCCGGCGCTGCGCCTCTGGTCGCCGATCATCGGAATCGCGGTCGGCTGTGCGGTCGCGGCTTCATTCGGTATTTATGACGCCGACCAGATCCTGGACGCTGACTGGGTTGGCGTGCCGCTGGGATCCTGGCCGGGATTCGACTTCTCGTTCGGCCAGGAGTTCTGGGTCCTGCTGCCGGCGTTCGTGGTCGTGACGCTGGTCGGGGCCATTGAGACGCTCGGGGACGGCGTCGCCATCCAGCGCGTGTCGCGGCGCCGCACGCGCGCCACCGATTTCCGGGTCGTTCAGGGGGCCCTGAATGCCGACGGGCTCGGCAACCTGCTCTCCGGCCTGGCCGGGACGCTGCCCAATACGACCTATTCGACCAGCATCTCCCTGGCCGAGGTCACCGGAATAGGAGCCCGCCGGGTCGGCGTCGTGATCGGGGTTACCCTGGCGCTGGGTGCCTTCCTGCCCAAGGTCGCGGCGGTCCTGATAGCCATACCGAACCCGGTCGCGGCCGCCTACCTGATCGTCTTGATCGGGCTGCTGTTCGTGCAGGGGATGCGCATCATAGTCCAGGACGGGGTCGATCACCGCAAGGCGATCGTAGTCGGGGTCTCGTTCTGGCTGGCGGCCGGTTTTCAAAGCGGGGTGATATTCCCCGATTACCTGGGCGAGGGATTCCTGGCAGCGCTGTTCGGCAACGGGATGACATCGGGCGCGATCGTGGCGATCCTGATGGTTCTCTTTATCGAACTGACCGGATCGCGCCGCCGCCGCCTGCGCACCAACCTGGACGAATCCTGTCTACCCGAACTCGAAAAATTCCTGCGCGGGTTCGCCGACCGCGGCGGCTGGGACCAGGGCGCGGCCGAACGCCTGCTATCGGCCGGGGAGGAGACGCTGGCAATCCTGCTGCAGGCAGCCGAGCAGGCCGGCGAAGAACCGCGTCGCCTGACAGTTGCGGCGCGGATGGATGGCAAGCGTGCCGAAGTCGAGTTCGTGACCGCCAGCGAGACCGAAAACGTCGAGGACCGGATCGCCTACCTGAGCGAATTGCCGCCGGTCCCCGACGAACACGAGATCTCGTTCCGCCTGCTCTGGCACTACGCGGACTCGGTTCGCCACCAGAAGTACCACGGGCTGGACGTGATTTCGATCGAGGTTTCTCGGTCCGGCTGACCGCCGATCCCAAATCGGAGCCCGATTGCCGAGCGGAGCGGGCCGCTCAGCCGGTAGCCTGGGCTGCCGATGCTCCCGGCTTGTGCAGATTCCAGTACGAGACCACGGCGGCGGCCAGCATCAGCAAGCCCGCGATGTAAAAGCCGACCGCAAATCCCTGGGCCTGCAATTCGGTCGGCGCATCTATCGCGCGCCCGCCGGCAAATTGCAGTAGGACCAAAAACGCGAATAATCCGCCCCAGGCCGATTGGCCGGCCCCGAATCCAAAGGTCCGCGTCGCCGAGATGAATGCGCTGGCGGCACCCAGTTGCCGGCGCGGAACCGATCCCATGATGATCGAATTGTTGGTGGTCTGGGTAAGGCCGGTTCCCATGCCGATCAGTACCAGCGAAACGGCCGCAACGATGGTCGGTGTTTCGGGGCCCAGCTGGGCGAAAACCGTATATCCCAGCGCGCCGATGGCAAATCCCAGGGTGCGCGGGATGCCGGCGCCGACGCGGTCAGCCCAGACCCCCACGGTCGGCGAAAGGAGGGCGCCGACGCCCGGGTAGATCGCCATGTAGAGGCCGATTTCAAAGACCGGTACCCCCATTACCCGCTCCAAGACAAACGGCCCGTTGAGCATCATCGCGGCCATGCATGCAAATCCGGTCAGTCCGATCGATACCCCGACCGAAAAATCGCGCCGCCTGAAGAGGTTCAGGTCCAGCAGCGGATTCGGCGCGGTCGCCGTTCGGTAGGCGAAACCGGCCGCCATCACCACGAATACCAATAGCGCCAAGAGCAGCTCCGGGGTTACGCCGAGGGCGAATCCGCGGTTGATCGAATAGACCAACGGCACGATCCAGCCCATGAGCAGGATCGACGAGATGTAGTCGAAATTACCCTCGCCGGTGCCCGGCATCGGCGGGACCGAAACGAGCGCCAGGAAGAACGATAGCAGCGCCACCGGCGTCAGGGCGATGAACATCCAGCGCCAGTCCAGGTACTCGATCATGGTTCCGGCCAGCGGCGGGCCCAGCGCCAGTCCGCCGGCCGCCAGCGTGAACCACAGTCCGAGCGCGCGCGAGCGCTGCGAGGCGGGAAACACCGCCACCAGGATTGCGGTCCCGTTCGATTGCAACAGCGCGGCCCCGATCGCAACCACGACCCGCGCCGCGATCAGCCAGCCGAGCCCCGGCGCCAGTCCGCAGGCCAGGGAGGCCAGCGCAAAGAGCAGGCAACCGAACGCGAACGCACCGCGGCGGCCGTATATGTCGCCGTAGCGGCCGGTGGTCAGGTGCAGGCTGGAGACGATCACGAAGAAGATCAGCGCTACCCACTGGACGGTGGTTATGTCGGCGCGGAACTCCTCGGCCAGGGTCGGCAGGGCGACGTTCACCATCGAAGCGGTGATTGTGGTGATCATGCTGGAAACACCGACCGCCACCAGGACCGCGTAACGTCGCGTGGCGGAGTATTCGACCTGCGGGGTGTTCAAGCGGCGCCGATCACGCGGGGAAGCAATGGAACGTGTTGCCGCGGAGTTCCGGATCTGGTCGGGGCGGCCGGATTTGAACCGGCGACCTCATCGTCCCGAACGATGCGCGCTACCAAACTGCGCTACGCCCCGTACCCGCCGGATCGGGCCCAGATATTCCCTGTCGGGAGCGGCCCGAACCGCGCGCAATCATTATCCGCCATTTGCCGGCTCGGGTCGGACGGTCAGTCCATTTCCAGTGGACGCCGCGGATTCAACGGAACGTGAATCAGGGCCGGACCGCCCTCGGCGATGGCGCGGCCGACGGTGGCCGCGAGTTCCTCGGGACGGCAGCGCTGCGCGCGCACGCCGAACGAACGGGCGTAGGCCACATAGTCCGGATTGGCCAGATCCACCTCGAACGATTCGCCGTAGAGATTCTGCATCCCCTGCTTGATAACGCCGTAGGCCGAATCGTCAAACACGACCGCAACCACCGCCAGGTCGTGGCGTACCGCGGTCGCCAGCTCCTGACCGGTGAACAGGAATCCGCCGTCTCCGGCCAGCGCCACCACCGGTACGTCCGGCATCACCGCCTTGGCGCCCAGCGCCACCGGATACGAGTAGCCCAGGGCACAGCCGGTCATTCCATAAATCCACTTGCGCGGTTTCGAAAATGGCATGAACGGACGGCACCAGTAACCCACGATGTGCGGGTCGCCGACTACGATCGCGTCCTCGGGAATGCCGGCCCGCAGTTCGCGCACCAGGTCCATTTCGAATGCGGCGTGATCGTTCATGTAGGCATAAACCTGGGCGCGTTCGTTCCTGGCCCGCGCGACCCAGGCGTCGTTTTGCCCGTCGCCGGGTCCCAGCGCGTCCAGGATCGACTCCAATGCCGGTCCCGCGTCGGCGCAGACGCCCAATTCGACCGGGTAGTTCTTGCCGGGCTGCCTGGGATCGATGTCGATCTGGATCAGCTTCTGGCCGACCGGCATCGACCACTTGCGGGTCGGGGAAGCCCCGAACGCGCTGCCCACCGCCAGCATCACGTCGCTGTCGGCCATCAGGCGCTGGATCGGGCCGAAGTTGAACAGCGATCCGATGTGCAGGCGGTGGTCGTGCGGCATGACCCCTTTGGCGGTGGTGGAGGTCAACACCGGGGCATCCAGCCGTTCGGCAAGGCGCTGGAAAGGCTCCCAGGCCGCCCCGGTCATCACCCCGCCTCCGGCCCAGAGCAGGGGTCGTTCGGCTTCAGCCAGCATCCGCGCCGCCCGTTCCAGGTCCTGCTGGTCGCCGCCGGGGGGTCGGGGCACGGAGGGACCGGCAGCTTCGACGTGCCCGTCGGCCAGGTGCACGTCGTGCGGGACTTCGATCGCCACCGGGCGGGGACGCCGCTCGCGCATCAGCCTGAATCCCTCGCGGATCGCCGGGGGGATCGCGGCCGGCGACTGCACCTGGGTATTCCACTGGGTCAACCCGGAAAACAGCTGCTGCTGGTGCTTGATTTCATGCAGGAAGCCGACATCGCGGTAGAGCAGCGGCCGTTCTTCCTCGGCCATGATCAACATGATGGGCGTTGAGTCGGCGTGGGCCTGGGCCAGCGGCGTCGCGGCGTTCAATGCCCCGGGGCCCGGCGTCGTCAGCAGCACGCCCGGTTGCCCGCTGGCCCGGGCCGCGCCGATGGCGGCGAATCCGGCGCCCTGCTCGTGACGGACCAGGATGTGCCGCAGGCTGCCGTCGCGCGGCAGTGAGGCGTAAAGATGCTGGGTGTGGACGCCGGGAATGCCGAAAACGGTCCTGACGCCCTGAGACCGCAGCCCGGCCACGACCGCTTCCGAGCCGTTCATGCGCTCTGCGCCAACGGCGGTTAAGGTGTCCAACGCTTCGGCTCCAAAAAATCAGGGACGGATGCTTCGCCGCCTAATTCTTGCCAAAGTCGTCCAAGAGTTGCTCAGCATGCCCGGGTAGGCCATGCGCCGCATGGCGTGCGGCGTTCAATTGCGGACGGGTGCATCGGATAACTGTTAAATTTTTTAAATGCATTTTCCGCCCGCATCGGAGACGGCTATGGCGATTGCGCCAGAAGTCAGACCGGCTGGAACCCGCGAACAACCGGCTGCCATCAACCTCGTCGACACCGACGTCCACAACTACATCGGCAGTTCACGCAACCTGCTCGAGTACCTGCCCGAGCGCTGGGTGCATTACCTGGAGCACACCGGTTTCGAACAGCCGCCGCGCGATTTCTACCCGCGCTTCTACCGCCACGCCGCCCGCCGCGACGCCTATCCCCCGTCGGGGATTCCCGGCAGCGACCCGCAGTTCGCGGCCGAACAGCTGCTGGACGGCTACGGGATCGACATCGGCATCCTCAATTGCCTCTATCCGGCCTTCAAGATGTTCAACATCGATCTGGCCAACGCGCTGACCCGGGCCGCCAATGACTGGCAGATCGACAAGTGGCTGGACGCCGACCCGCGCTGGCGCGCCTCGATCCTGGTCAACGTCCGCGATCCCCAGTTCTCTGCCGAGGAGATCCGCCGCTGCGCCCGCCACCCCGGCTACGTCCAGGTATTGCTGCTGGCGCGCAATCACGCCCCGCTCGGCAAGCGCGAATTCTGGCCGATCTACGAGGCGGCCCAGGACTGCGGGCTTCCCATCGGGGTCCACTTCGGCGGAGGGCACGACGTGCCGATCACCAGTTCCGGCTGGCCTTCCTACTACATCGAAGACCACACCGGCATGGCCCAGTCGTTCCAATCACAGGTCCTGAGCCTGGTCTGCGAGGGAGTTTTCGTCGAGTACCCGAAAACCAAGGTGGTGCTGATTGAGGGCGGGTTCGCCTGGATGCCGCCGCTGATGTGGCGCCTGGACAAGAACTGGAAAGGGCTGCGCGGCGAGGTTCCGTGGCTGACCAAGCCGCCGAGCGATTACATCCGCGAACACATTCGTTGCTCTACCCAGCCGATGGAGGAGCCCGAAGACCCGCGGCACCTGGCGCAGATCATCGAAATGCTCGGGTCGGACGAGTTCCTGCTCTTTGCCACCGACTATCCGCACTGGGACTTCGACTCCCCCGAACGCGCCCTTCCTGCGGTGATCGGCAAGGAACTCCGCGAGAAGATCTTCTCCAAGAACGCCCTCAAGATCTACGACTTTGCCCGCGGTTGACGTAGGGCCGGTCGAAGACTTCCCCCTCGGGGAGATTCGGCCGGCGAAATTGAATGGACGTGGAATCGCGGTAGTCCGCAACGGCAACAGCGTCTACGCGGTGCGCGACATCTGCCCCCACCAGGGGGCCAAGCTCACCGCGGGGACCCTGACTGGCGAACCCGTCTACTGCGGGCCCGGCAACATCGAGTTCCGCCGCTTCGGGCATGTCCTCAAATGCCCCTGGCACGGCTGGGACTATTCGCTGGCCGACGGACAAGCGGTCGGCGGCAACCGCAAGGCCCGCATCCGGTCCTACCGCGCCCGGGTTGAAAACGGTCGCGTCCTGGTCGAATCCGACTAGGGGCCGGCGAGCAAGTCGGGTCTGAAATAATTGCTTGACGACCGATCGGTCGGCGCCCCCTAAGCCCTCGGGCGCTGGGGAGTACGGTTAGGAACGGCCCGGACTTGGCGATAGAGAAACCCGCGGAACCAAAAATCCGCGATCCGCTGCTGGTGCGCCTGGGCGAGAAGAACGGCGCCCTGGACATACTCACCACCACCACCGACAAGCTCTTTTCCTGGTGCATGGCCAATTCGCTCTGGCCGATGACGTTCGGTCTGGCCTGCTGCGCAATGGAATTTATGGCCTCGGCGGCGCCGATGTACGACACCGACCGATTCGGCGTGATCCTGCGTTCTTCGCCGCGCCAGTCGGACGTGATGGTGGTGGCCGGGACCGTGACCAACAAGATGGCTCCGGTGGTCCGGACGCTCTACGAGCAGATGCCGGACCCCAAGTACGTCATAGCCATGGGGATCTGCACGATCGCCGGCGGTCCGTTCCGCACCTACAACACCCTGCAGGGCGTGGACCGGATCGTGCCGGTCGACATCCACGTGCCTGGCTGCCCGCCGCGGCCCGAAGCGTTCATCGACTCGATCCTGTTGCTGCAGGAAAAGATCAAGCGGGAAGGCGTCCTGCGCTGGAAGCCGCCGCCACTGCCTCCGGCTCCGTCCGGAATAGGGCATTCCCTGGAACCCCCGCGGCCGGGCGAGAGCGTATCGCCGGTGCCGGAAGGAATGCTGCCGCCGCACCGCAGCTGATCGCGGCGCAACCGTAGTCGGCGATTAGCCGACGGGGCCCTTCCGGAGCGAATACTCGTAGCCGTCGATTAGCGCCACCCACGAGGCCTCGACGATGTTGGCCGAGCTGCCGACCGTGCTCCACTCCCGTTCGCCGTCGGACATTGTGATCAGCACTCGCGTAAAGGCGCCGGTGCCCGAATCCGGATCCAGGATCCGGACCTTGTAGTCGATCAGTTGGACCGTGGCCAGCTCCGGATAGGCGGGCAAGATCGCCTTGCGGAATGCCCCGTCCAGGGCCGAGACCGGACCGTTGCCGTCGGCGGCGGTGTGCGACTGGTCGCCGTTGACTTGGAGCTTTACTACCGCTTCAGAGACGACCGGCTGCGAGCCGCGAGTCTCGGTCAGGGCCAGGAAGTCGATCAGTTCAAACGGGGCCCGGTAACCGGGCTGGCGGCGCAAGAGCAGCAATTCGAATGAGGCCTCGGCGCCTTCGAAGTGATATCCCTCTGCCTCCAGGAGCTTTACTGCCTCCAGCGTCTCGGCGGCGGTTTCGGCGGTCTGCGAAATCCCCAGCCGCTGGGCAGTGCTGGCGATGTTCTTGGATCCAGACAATTCGGAAATCAGAATCCGCTGACGGTTGCCGACCAGGGCCGGGTCGATGTGTTGGTAGGCGTGTTCGAATTTCGAAGACGCCGATGCGTGGTAGCCGGCCTTGTGCGCGAATGCCGAGTTGCCGACGAAGGGCTGGTGCTGATTGGGCGTGAGATTGGCTAGTTCCGACGCCAGGTGCGATAGCTCGGTGAGCCGGGCGAGGTTCCCATCGACCCCGCTTGAGTAGTCCATCTTCAGCGCCAGGGTGGGGATTACCGAGCAGAGGTTGGCGTTGCCGGTGCGCTCGCCGATGCCGTTGATCGTCCCGTGCACCTGGGCCGCGCCGGCTGCGACGGCGGCCACCGAGACCGCAACCCCCATTTCGAGGTCGTTGTGGGCGTGGATCGCCACCGGGGTTTCCAGCTCGGCGACCACTCGCGCAGTTATCTCGGCAGCTTCCTGAGGAAGCGATCCGCCGTTGGTATCGCAGAGCGCCAGCCAGCTGGCTCCGGCGTCCTGGGCCGCCCGCAGGGCCGCGAGTGTGAATTCGCTGTCCTGCTTGAACCCGTCGAAGAAGTGCTCGGCGTCCAGGATCACTTCTTTGCCGGCCGCGACCAGGTAGGCGACGGTGTCGCTGATCATCGCCAGGCCCTCGCGGGGGGTGGTTTCGAGGATCTCCTCGACCTGGAACAGCGAGCTTTTGGCCACGATCGCACAGGCCGGTGCCTTCGAACGGGCAACCGCCTGCACGGCGGGGTCGCGCTCGCAGGTCGAGCCCTTGTAGCGCGTTGCTCCGAAAGCGGTGAGCTTGGCGTGCTGCCAGGTGATGTTCTCGGCCTGGCGAAAGAACTCCTCGTCCTTGGGGTTGGCGCCAGGGAAGCCGCCTTCGATGTAATCGATGCCGAAGCGGTCCAGGGCGCGGGCGATATTGAGTTTGTCGGAGACCGAGAACGAAACGCCCTCGGTCTGCGCGCCGTCGCGCAGGGTCGTGTCCAGATATGAGATGCGGGCCATGTTGGTTTCAATCGCTGTAGGAGGAAGTTGGAAAGGCGGAAATCGGGATCCGCCACACCCGGTGCCCGGGCCGCGACCGTTAGCTTAGGCGGCCGCCGGCACCCCGATGCGGGCAATGATGGCTTCGCCCATGTCGGATGTACCGACATGCGACGAACCTGCCTCCTTGATATCTGCCGTCCGGTAGCCGGCATCGAGCGCCGCCGAGACTGCATCCTCGATCGCCTGGGCCTCGGTTTCGAGGTCAAACGACAACCGCAGCATCATGGCCGCCGATAGGATTGCGCCGATCGGATTGGCCAGCCCCTGGCCGGCGATGTCCGGCGCCGCGCCGTGGATCGGCTCATACAACCCCCGCGACGAATCGCCGAGGCTGGCCGAGGGCATCATTCCAAGCGATGCCGACAGGACCGCCATTTCGTCAGTGATGATGTCGCCGAACATGTTGGTGGTAACCACCACGTCGAAGTCGCGCGGGCTCAGGATCAGCCGCATCGCGAACGCGTCCACCAGAATCTGGTCCATTTCAACGTCCGGATACTGCGCGGCAACCTCGGTCATCACTTCGTGCCAGTAGGCCGAGGATTCGAGCACGTTCTGCTTGTCGACCGAAGTGACCTTGCCGCGGCGGCGGCGCGCCATCTGGAACGCGCGGTGGCCGATACGTTCCACTTCGGAACGCCGATAAAGCATGGTGTCGCGGGCGGCCGGTTCGCCGTCCACGGTCAGGCGCCCGCGCGGTTCGGCGTAGTAGACGCCGCCGGTCAATTCGCGCAGCACGACCATGTCCACGCCGCGCAGGATCTCGGGTTTGATGGGCGAGGAGTCGATGATCGGCTCAAATATCTGCACCGGGCGAATGTTGGTCCAAAGCGCCAGTTCGGTGCGGAGCCGCAGAACTGCCCGCTCGGGGTGGCGGCCATTGATCGCCGCGCCCCCGGCCACGCCGCAGGCGCCGAGCAGCACCGCGTCGCAGGAGCGGGCGCGATCGACCACCTCGTCGGTGATTTCGATCCCCTCGGCCGCGATCGCGGCCGCGCCGACCAATGCGGATTCGAATGCGAACTCGTGCCCAAAGCGCTCGCCGACGGCCTCCAGGACCCGGCGGGTCTGGCCGACTACCTCGGGACCGATTCCGTCGCCGGGCGCAAGCAGGATGTTATGTGTTGCCATGACGAAGCCGATTATCCAGCAAATCCGGAGACGTAAGGCAGTCTGCCGTGCACCTGCCGAACCGAATCCATGTTTTGCCGCAACTCGCCCAACGCGTCCCAGCGCCCCGACAACAGCGCCTCGCGGGTCGGAGCCGGCAGCGAAACCGGGTACTCGTGCTCGCCGGCGGTCAGTCGCAACCCGCTGACGTCTAGATCGAATTCGAGGCCCGGATCCGTCTCAACCAGAGCCTGCAGCTCGGCCGCCTCTTTGGCGGGAAGCGTCACCAGCGGCAGGCCCAGGGTGGTCGAGTTGCCGAAGAAGATCTCGGCGAAGCTCTCGCCTACGATCGCTTCGATCCCCCAGCGCGCCAGCGCCTGGGGAGCGTGCTCGCGCGATGAACCGGATCCGAAGTTGTCGTTTACGAACAGGATTCTGGAACCGGCAAAGCGCTCGTCGTCGAACGGGTGCGCGCCACCGGCGGCCTTGCGTTCGTCTTCGAAAACGTGCCGGCCAAGACCGTCGAAGGTGACCATGCGCAGGTAGCGGGCAGGGATGATCTGGTCGGTGTCCACGTTGTTCCCGCGCAACACGATCCCGCGGCCGCGGACCGTGGTGACGGGCGTACCGGGCACGTTCATCGGGCCACTCCGCGAACGTCGGCAACCGAACCCGCCAGCGCGGCGGCGGCGACCATCGCCGGACTCATCAGCAGGGTGCGGCCGGTAGGTGATCCCTGGCGGCCGATGAAATTGCGGTTCGACGAAGAAGCCGAAACCTGGCGGCCTTCCAGCTTGTCCGGATTCATGCCTAGGCACATCGAACAGCCGGCGTCGCGCCATTCGAAACCGGCGTCCAGGAACACCTCGTGCAAGCCTTCGGACTCGGCCTGGACGCGGACCTGCTGCGATCCGGGCACCACTATGGCCTTCACCGATCCCTCCACGCGGTTGCCCTTCACCACCGCGGCGGCTTCGCGCAGATCCGAGATCCGGCTGTTGGTGCAGGACCCGATGAACGCCACGTCGATCGGGAAACCGGCGATCGGCTGGCCGGGCTCAAGTCCCATGAAATCAAGCGCGGAGGCAACCGCATCGGATTCGGCCGGGTGCACCGAACGCGGGTCCGGCACGGCCTGGTCCACTCCCACGACCTGACCCGGGTTGGTGCCCCAGGTGACCATCGGCTCGATCGCCGACCCGTCGAATTCGACCACGTCGTCATAGTCGGCGCCGGATTCGCTGGCCTGGCTCGACCACCATTCGACGGCGCGCTCGAAATCTGAATCGGTCGGCGCGAAGCGACGCCCACGAAGGTATTCGAATGTAGTCCGGTCAGGATTCACGTAACCGACCCGGGCACCGCCCTCAATCGACATGTTGCAGACCGTCATGCGGCCCTCCATCGACATGGCGTCGAAAACGGGGCCGCCGTACTCGTAGGCGAATCCGGTCCCGCCCTGGACTCCAAGCCGGCCGATGATGTTTAGGATCACGTCCTTGGGATAGACGCCGCGGCCGAGCGAACCGTTAACTTCGATGCGGCGCAGCTTCGGCTTGGAGACCGCCATGGTCTGGGTGGCCAGGATGTCGCGGACCTGCGAGGTCCCGATCCCGAACGCCACCGCCCCCAGAGCCCCATGGGTGGAGGTATGCGAATCGCCGCAGGCAATCGTCATCCCGGGTTGCGAGATGCCGAGTTCGGGGCCGATCACGTGCACGATGCCTTGGGCCCCGGATGCCTCGTCGAAGAACGTGATTCCGGTCTTTGCGACGTTGCGCTCGATCGCCTGAAACATCTCTTCGGCCATCGAGTCGGCGTAGGGGCGGGCGGCGCCGTCGGTCGGAATTATGTGATCGACAGTGGCGAACGTGCGGTCGCGGAATGCAACTTCAAGACCCAGTTCGGAGAGCATGTCGAACGCCTGCGGGCTGGTTACCTCGTGGATCAGATGCAGTCCGATGAATAGCTGCGACTGACCCGAGGCCAGCTTGGCCACCTCATGGTTTTCCCAGACTTTGTCAAGCAGTGTTTCAGCCACCGGACATCACACCGAGTGCTGGAGGGGGATGCGGCCGACCGAAACGTCGGCGGTGAGTCGGTTGAGGCCGCTGACGAATGCGTGCGCACTGGCAACCAGGATATCGGTGTCGACTCCGTGACCGGTGGCGGCGCGACCGCCCTGTTCGACCCTGATGACGACTTCGCCGAGCGCGTCCGGAGATTCAGACACCGCCGAAATTGAAAAGTCGGTCAACTCCACGTCCATTCCGGTAGCGGACATGATCGCCTTATAGACGGCGTCGACCGGGCCGTCGCCCATTGCCGCTACCTGGACCGGTTCGTCATCTACCTGGATCCGCACGGTGGCGGTGGGAACGCCGAACGTCCCGCAGGAAACCTGTACTAGTTCCAGCTTGAACCGTTGCTGGCGTTGCAGGCGCATGCGCGCCCCGACGATCGCCTCCAGCTCCTGGTCAGTAATCTCTTTCTTGCGGTCGGCGACCCGCTTGAATTCGTCGAACACGTCCTGGAAATCCTCGTCCGGGATGTCGACGCCCATCATGCGCAGGTGATTGCGAAAGGCGTGCCGGCCGGAGAACTTGCCCAAAACGATCCGCGAGGAGTGGTGCCCGACATCCTCGGGCCGCATGATCTCGTAGTTGACCGAGTTCTTCAGCATCCCGTCCTGGTGCAGTCCCGAGGAGTGGGCAAACGCGTTGGCGCCCACGATCGCCTTGTTGGGCGGCACCGGCATTCCCATCAGGTTGGAGACCAGCCGGGAGGTTCGATAGAACTCGCGCGCGTCGATTGCGGTATCGGCCGCGTAGAAGTCGCTGCGGGTGCGCAGGGCCATGACGATCTCTTCCAACGAAGCGTTGCCGGCCCGTTCGCCGACCCCGTTGATCGTGCATTCGACCTGGGCGACTCCCTGCATCACGCCGGCCAGCGAATTGGCGACCGCATGGCCCAGGTCGTCATGGCAGTGCACCGAAACGATGACCTCGTCGATGCCAGGAACGTTTTCCATGCAATAGGCCACCAGCGACCCGAATTCGCCCGGCATAGAGTAGCCGACCGTGTCGGGGATATTCACCACCGTCGCCCCGGCCGCGATCGCGGTGGCCAGCACCTGCACCAGATAGTCCGGATCGGTGCGGGTGGCGTCCATGGTGGAGAACTCGACGTGCGGGCAGCGCCGGCGTGCCAGTTCGACCGTATTTCGGGTCAGCTCCACGACCTCTTCACGGGTCATGTTCAGCTGGTTCTGGAGATGAACGTCGGAGGTTGAGATCACCGTGTGCAGCAGTGGCCGCTCGGCGTCTTGCAGCGCTTCCCAGGTGCGTTCGATCTGATAGTCGCGGAACCCGGAGAGCGCCGCGATCTCGACGTCGCGCAACTCGCGCGACATCCTGGTTACGGCTTCGAAATCGCCGGGCGAGGTAGACGGGAATCCGGCTTCGATGACCGTGACCCCGAGCCGCTCCAGTTGGCGGCCGACCTCCATTTTTTCTTCCAGCGTCAGCGCGCCGCCGGCTGCCTGCTCGCCGTCGCGCAATGTCGTGTCGAAGATGCGAATTGTGCGCATCTGCAGCTTCCTATCTCGTTCTCAGTCGGGTGTTTGGAGTTCCGCCGCTTTGGCTCCGGCTGTCCGGACCGCGTGCGGCGGCGACGCTTGCGGGTTCAGACCCCTCTGCCGGACCGGTCCGGCGAGGGGCCGCTAAGCGCGAGCAGTAGAGATAGGTGCGCTGGTGCAAGCGGCGTTCGGAAAAGCTGCATGTGGAATTGTAAGACCGCTGCGTATTGCTAGTCGCGACGGCCTTGCAGGTGCGGCATCATCCCGCGCAGCCGGGCGCCGACTTCTTCGAGCTGGCTTTCCTTGTCCTTCTGCCGCAGGGCCGAGTAGGCCGGCCGGCCGGCAACGTTTTCCAGGATCCAGCGGTTGGCAAACGTCCCATCCTGGATGTCGGCCAGGATTTCGCGCATCGCCTTGCGCGACTCCTCGGAAATCACCCGCGGACCGGAGACCAGGTCGCCGTATTCAGCCGTATCGGACACCGAGTAACGCATGTAGTCGATGCCGCCCTGGTACATCAGGTCCACGATCAGTTTCAGCTCGTGCAGGCACTCGAAGTAGGCCAGTTCGGGAGCATAGCCGGCTTCCACCAGCGTCTCGAACCCGGCCTTGACCAGGGCGGTGGTTCCGCCGCACAAGACTGCCTGTTCGCCGAAAAGGTCGGTTTCGGTCTCATCGCGGAACGTCGTCTCGATCAGGCCCGCTTTGGTGGCCCCGACGCCCTTGGCGTAGGCCATCGCCAGCTCGCGGGCGCGGCCGGTCGCGTCCTGGTGAATTGCAAAAAGCGCCGGCACGCCCACGCCGTCCTCGAACATGTCGCGGACGATGTGGCCGGGACCCTTGGGGGCGACCATTGCAACGTCCACGTTCTCGGGCGGGCGGACCTGGCCGTAGTGGATGTTGAACCCGTGCGCGAACATGAGCATGTCGCCGTCGGCCAGGTTGGGCTCGATCTCTTCGGCATATGCTTCGGGCGCGTTCTGGTCCGGCACCAGCACCATCGAGATGTCCGATGCGGCCACCGCCTCGGCGGTCGGCAGCACCAGCAGGTCGGCGCTTTCGGCCCGACCCCAGGACGAAGAGCCTTCGCGCAGGCCGATGACCACGTCCAGCCCCGAGTCCTTCAGGTTCAGCGAGTGGGCATGACCCTGGCTTCCATAGCCGATGACGGCAATCTTCTTGCCGGTCAATTCGCCCAGATCGGCATCGTCGTCGTAGTAAACATCAACCATAGTCAGTAACTCGTCCCTTGTCCGTTGTGGGATTTTTGGGCTTCCTCAACCGGCGCCGAGATGATCTTCTCGCCGCGCGACATCGCCACCGCTCCGGTCCGGGCCAGTTCCATTACGCCGAAATCATTTGCGACCCGCAGGAACCGGTCGATCGAATACGGTGACGCGGTCAATTCGATCATCACGTAATTGCGGCCGACGTCGTCTACCCGGCCGCCGAATACCTGGGCCAAGCCGATCACCTCGGCGCGATTCGAGCTGTTGGTGGCGATGCGGATGAGCGCCACCTCTTTGAGCACCGCGCTGCCCGCGGCCAGATCGAAGACCTTCAAGACCTCGATCACCTTGTAGAGCTGCTTTTCTACCTGCTTGACTTCGCGGGCGTCGCCCTCGACGACGATGGTCATCCGCGAGACTCCGGGCCGCTCCGAGTGTCCAACGACCAGCGAGGCGATGTTGAAGTTGCGGCGCCGCAACACCATCGAGACCTTGGCCAGGACGCCGGGGCGGTCCTGGACATATGCCACGACGGTGGTCAGCCGTTTCGACTTCTCTTCCATCGGGATCAGGCCTCCACGGTCTCGCCGAGCGACGCGCCGGGAACGACCATCGGCATGCAGTCCTCGAATTCATCCACCAGGAAATCGATCACGACCGGGCCGTCGATCGAGCGCGCTTCGGCGATGGCGTCGTCGGCTTCGGCCTGGGTGGCGGCCCGCAGGCCGGTAATGCCGTAGGCCTCGGCGACTTTCTCGAAGGGCGGGTTGGCAAGCCGCGCGCCCAGCAGGCGGCCGTCGTAAAAGCGGTTCTGCCATTGCCTGATCATGCCCAGGTGGCCGTTGTTCATCACCCCGACCTTGACCGGGATCTGGTACTCGGCCAGGGTCGCAAATTCCTGGATGTTTATCTGCAGCCCGCCGTCGCCGGTGACGCACCAGACTTCGTCTTCGGGGCACGCCACCGCCACTCCCAGGGCCGCCGGCAGGGCGTACCCCATCGGTCCGGTTCCGCCCGCCGAGAAGAAGTGCAGCGGGTGGTCGTAGAAGAAGTTCTGCGAGGCCCACATCTGGTTCTGCCCGACGTCGGCTATCACCTTGGCCTTCCCGCCGGAATGCTCGTAGATCTTGCGGACCATGTGCTGGGGCAGCAGGTTTTCCGACTGCGGCGGGTCGTGGGACGGATGGTCGGCTTTCAGTTGGGCCAGGTGCTTGAGCCAGAGTCCGTGCTCGGGCGGGCGGGCGTTCTGGTTCAGCAGCGCCAAGGTGGCCTTGGCGTCGCCCACGATCGGGACCTCGGTCGGGACGATCTTGCCGATCTCGGCCGGATCGACGTCGATGTGGATGATCTTGGCCTGGGGTGCGAAATCCGCGACCCGTCCAGTGACGCGGTCGTCGAAGCGACAGCCGATGCCGATGATCAGGTCGCAGTCGTGGACGGCCATGTTGGCGTAGTACATCCCGTGCATGCCCATCATTCCCAGCGACAGCTCGTGCCGCTCGGGGAAGCAGCCGACCCCGTGCAGGGTGGTGATGACCGGAAGCCGGTTCTTGGTCGCCAGTTCGAACAACTCGTCCCAGGCGCCGGAGATGGCCACGCCGTGCCCGGCCATGATCACCGGTCGCTTGGACGCGGCGATCAGGTCCGCCGCGCGCCGGACCATCATCTTGTGTCCGGCCCCGGCGGGACGATACCCGGCGACCTTGACCGATTCGGGGGTCGGCGCCTTGGTCTCGGCCAGGAACACGTCCTTGGGAATATCGATATGCACCGGGCCCGGGCGTCCCGAGCGCGCCAGGTAGAACGCCTCTTTCATGATGTACGGCAGTTCGTCCGGATCGGTGACCAGGTAGTTCTGCTTGGTGACCGGAATCGAGCAGCCGGTGGCGTCGGTCTCCTGGAACGCATCGGTTCCGATGAACTCGCGCGCGACCTGGCCGGTAATGAAGACGACCGGCACCGAGTCCATCTGCGCGGAGGCCATCGAGGTGACGAAATTGGTCGCGCCGGGACCGGAGGTCGAGGTCGCAACCCCCACCTGGTTGCGGGCCCGCGCATATCCGTCGGCGGCAAAGCCGGCGCCTTGTTCGTGGCGCATCAGGTAATGGCGGATCTGGGGGTAGTGGTAAAGGGCGTCGTAGAAAGGCAGGCTGGCGCCGCCCGGCATGCCGAAGATGGCATCGACGCCTTCCTCGACCATCACGTCGCACACGACCTGGCCGCCGGTGCGAGATTGCGTCGATTTCATCGCTGGAAAGTCCTTATCGGGTCTGAATAGAGATTGGGGGAGGGGTTGCGCGGAAGCGCGGGTTTTCTGGTTTTCGAGAGCTGCCGGCTAGATTGCCAGGGCGCTCTCGCCCCGTACCGCTACCACTACCGACCACCCCGCAATGAGCGTGCGGGTGCGGATTTGGGCGAGTTCACCGATCGGGAACCGCGTATGGCAGGTTGCGCGCACGGCGCTGCTTCCGGTCAATTTGATCCTGATAAGGGGATGATCCGCGAACTATCGCGGCGCCCAAATTTTAATTGCCAGGAAGAAATCGGGGCGGGCCGCCCCAAAATTCAGGACGGCAGCTCGATTTCCTGGCCGGGCTCGAGTTCCAGGACCTTGGGTTTGGATGCTCCACCCAGGCCTTCGACCAAGGCATCGGCGTCCTGGGCCAGCAGCGGAAAGGTGCGGTAGTGGCAGGGGACAACGTAGCCGCAGCCGAGCATGCGCGCCGCTCGCGCGGCGTGACGGCCGTCCATCGTGAAGTGCCCGCCTATCGGCAACACCGCCAGCTGCGGACGGTAGAGTTCGCCGATCAGCGTCATGTCGCCGAACAACGCGGTATCGCCGGCAAAGTAGACCGATCGCCCGTCCTCCAGGACGATCACGTATCCCACCGGGATGCCGGCGTTTTCAATACGGTCGCCCACACGCAGCGAGGTCGTGTGCTTGGCCTCCACCATGCTGACCGACACTCCGCCCACCGCGACCGTACCGCCGAGATTCATTCCGACCGCACGCTCTTCCGGCAGTCCCAACTCGGCTAGCGCCCAGACGGCTTCGAGCACCGCCACAACCCTGGCCCCGGGGTTGGCGGCGGCGGTGGAGAGCAGATCGGCGACGTGATCGTCGTGTCCATGCGTGATGAGGATCGCGTCGATTCCTTCCTGGACGTGCTCGTCGGCCGGGCAGGTGGGATTGCCGGCCAGCCAGGGGTCGATCAGGATCGACCGGCCCTCGGGCGAAGTGAGACGAAACGTTCCGTGGCCAAGCCACTTCAAACGTGCAGAGTCCATGTTGCTAGTCCGGCGCCAATCGGGGAACGCGCACCAATACCATTAGAAAGTAGCCGTTTCCAGCAGAACCAAGCTCGATTCTTCCCGGCCGCCGGGGAACGCCATGCACACCTGGCTTGAATCAGAACACCGCATGCACTTGACCGGCGGTGACTCCAACCGCCGCGTGCAGGTGCTGGTGGCGTTGGCGATGGCCCTGCTGGTGGCGCTGCAGGCCCAGGAACTGAACATCTTCACGGTGACCCTTGTTGGCGGTTTCGTTGTCTGGATCCTCACCCTGGTGATCCGGCGCAACGTCGAAGTGGTTTTCGACCGCCAGTTCAAGATCGTCGTCATCCGCCAACACGACCTTTTCGGTTGGTTTTCGTTTCGCGACGAGGTCTTTGAGTTCTCGCAGCTGGAGGCGATTCCGGTGGTCTCGCGGCGGCGCTACGTGGCATTCGGGGCCGAGACCCTGTGGTTGCTGGGAATCAAATTCTTCGCTGAGGATTTCATCGCGGTCGGCACCGTGCACGGCGAGGCGCGGCAGATCGAAGACGTGCTGGCCGAAATCGGTCAGTTCCTCAACCAGCCGCTGGCCCAGGATTCTTTCGAAGCCGGATCGCGGCTGAATTCAGGACCGCAGAGCCTGGTTGCCGAGATTCTTGATTCGGAAGCTACCGTTCGGCTCGGTCAGGCCGCCTGCCTGGCGATGATCCTGCTCTCGCTCTACGCCGCCCCAGGAATGGCCATTTACTACCTGATCGCACTGGTGCTGGGGACCTGGTTCGACTGGTTGGCGCGGCGCTCCGATCGAGCCTGAGCAAGGCAAATTAGAAACGATTCGTTGACCGGCCCGATCGCCGTTCAGGGCCCGCATTGCGATGCGGGTGCTGGCGACAACCGCTTTCGCCCGCACTCAAAGTTCTACCGCAGCGGCTCACTCGGAGCGGACAGTGAGAGGGGTTTGAATCGCCGCTGGATCGACCCAATCGCTGGATCTCGCCGAATCGGCAGAATTCCCAGCCAAATGGTTCTCGACAAGTGAGTCCAAAGCTCGGACGCTGGACGGGGGTCGGCGTAGTCGTAGCACTTATCCTGGTTACCACCGCTCTCACCACGCTGGTCAATCAGGCCTTCTTCGCGCCAACCGATGCCGGTGCGGCCGCACCCCCACAGGTCGATTCGCTTCCCGATTCCGGGCATGCCGAAGACGATCCCCGAGCGGTTGAAGCAGCGGCGGACCCGGTTGCGACTGAACCAAGCGCCCCGACAGCTGCTTCGGGCTTGACCGCCGCGGCGGATGCGACGGCAGACTCCGGTGAATCCGGAATCGCCATGGGGGCAGCCGGTGATGAGGAGTCCGACGCAATGGAACCGGAGCCGGGCGCCGGTGAGATTGCACCCAGCATCGGGACGGCCGATGCCGGTCGCTCCCACCCCTCCCATACCGAATCGCCGGAACCTGCGCCGACGCTGTGCGTGGTCGCCGACGGGGATCCAGAAAAGCTGTATTGGAAATTCGTCGAGTTTCACGCCGAACGGGCAGCCGATATCGTCGGCGTGCATCTGGATTACGCGACCCACCCTGAAGCCGCCGCAAGGGTTCAGGCGATTGAGGAGTGCGTCCGGAGCGGCGCGCCGATGATCCTGGCCACCCTGGCCGACCCCCAAGAAATCGTTCCGGCGATGCGCGCGGCGGCCGAACTGGGCGTGCGGATCGCCAGTTTCGGCGCGGGGGCCGAGCACGCGGACGATGCCGGTTCGCTAATCCACGTCTCGATTGACGACGCGGCGGCCGCTCGCCGCGCGGCCGATCAATTCACCTCCGCCGGAGTGTCCGGTGCAGTGCTCTGCTTGATCCCCAACGGCGTCGAAGAGTCTCGCCGTCACATCTGCGATGAACTCCGATTGACTTTCACGGGCGGAGCAGTCGATGCGCATCAGCTCGCCGCAACCGATCCGGGCAGGCAGATTGAGGATTTGTTGGCGGCCGCGCCGCAAACTGCCGGACTGCTGGTGCTTGAGGCCGATCTTCTGCCGCACGCAATTGAGGCGATGGCCAACGCCCAAATCGCGCCCGTGCTGGGTTCGATCGGCGAATTCCCGTTAAACAAGCTCCCGTTTGACCAGCGCGATCAGATAGCTTTCACGGTGATGGACCTAGCCCGATTCGAGATTTTGTTGGCCGCCGCCGCACTGCGGCTGATGCACACCTACCACCCGAACGCTAGGTTTTTCGAAGGGGCCATGATTTTCGAAGGCCAACCGAACGTCCACACCGGCGGGCCGCGCGGTGGCCACGAAAGACCAGCCAGCGGCGTGGAACCCGCACCAGGAAGCGACGGCCACGACCACAGCCACGACCACGTTGACGGGGAGGGTGGCGAAGACCACCACTGAACCGCAACCCCGGCTCTTGAGAAACGGTGGCGGCGGTCGCTTGAGTTCCGGCCTGAGCCGGGGATGGGCTGGCTAGCCGGGCCGGCGCAGCGCGGAAACAACCCTGGGTGGCGATATCGGCAAATCGCGGAGCCGCTTTCCGGTCGCGCGCGCGACCGCATCGGCCGCGGCTGCCGGCGCGGCCACGATCGGCGCCTCGCCGACACCGCGCACCCCGAACGGGTGCGCTGGGTTTGGGACCTCGACGATGATGGCCTCGATAAGGGGAAGGTCCAGCGCGGTCGGCGTGCGGTAGTCGAGCAATGAATCGTTGGCCATCACGCCTGAATCGTCGTACCAGTACTCCTCCAGCAGGGCCCAACCGGCACCCTGGGCGACTGCGCCCTGCATCTGCCCTTCCACGTATGGCGGGTAAATCGCCCGACCGGCGTCCTGGGCCACCGTCCAACGCAGCACGTCGCACTTGCCGGTCTCCAGATCCACCTCGACGTCACAGGCATGGATCGCGTACGAGGGCGCTTTCACCGTGGGGGCCACCGTGGCGGTGGCGGTCGGCAACTGGCCGGCGGCGGCCAGTTGGGCGGCCGCGTCGGAAAATTCAATTCGCCGGTCGGACTCTGAAAACACCCCGTCGGAAAATTCGACATTCTCCGGGTCGGCGCCCCAGAGTTCGGCCAGTCTTTCTCTCATTTCGGCGACCAGGTTCCGTCCGGCCAGGATGGCCGCTTGCCCGGTCACGTTGGTGGTCCGCGAACCACCGGTCGAGTGGTTGAATCCCACCGAGTCGGTGTCGACGACCACCGGCTGGATGGTACTGACGTCGACCCCCAGTACTTCGGCCAGCTGCAAAGCGATCGAAGTCCGCGAACCGCCGATATCCACCGAACCCTCGGTCAACGTGACTGAGCCGTCGGCGTGCAGGCGCAGGTCAAGCGAGGACTCGAAGGTGTTGTTGCGCCACATGCCGCTGGCAAACCCGCGCCCGCGGGCCTTGCCCGGACCGCTCGGCTCGCCAAGGGGGCTCTGCCAGTGGTCGCTCTGCTCGATCGCATCAAGGCATTCGACATTGCCCGAAATCGGCAGCGCGGTGCCGTCGGCGCGCCAGGCGCCGGCCACGGCGGCGTTGCGGCGCCGCAATTCGAGCGGGTCGATGCCGAGCGCGTCCCCGATCTCGTTCATCAGCGTTTCGACCGCAAAGCTCGTCAGCGGGGCGCCGGGGGCGCGGTAGGCGTGGACGTGCGGCTTGTTCACCAGCACCTCCCAGCCCTCGATTTCCACGTTCTCCAGCCAGTAGGGCCCGAAGGCCATCAGCATCGCCTGGAAGAGCGGCGATCCGGGGTGCATCCCGGACTCGAGCACCACTTCGGCGCGGGCCGCGGTTATCACTCCCTGGTCGTCGACCCCGACCTTCACCTTCGTGCGGCTGGCCGAGGTCGGACCGGTGGCCCGCAGGACGTCCGAACGGCTCATCGTCATCTTCACCGGACGGGCGCACTTGCGCGCCAGCAAAGCCGCCGGCAGCTCGAGGTAGGAGGTAAGTTTTCCGCCGAAACCGCCGCCGATCTCCATGGGGTGGACCCGGATGCGGGCCGGCGAAAGATCCAGCAGCTCGGCTAGCTCGGCGCGGATCGCGAACGCCCCCTGCGACGAGCACCAGACTTCCAGTTGACCGTCTTCAAGCCAACGCGCGGTGGCGTTGTGCGGTTCGATGTAACCCTGATGGACGGTGGCGGTCGAGTACTCGCGCTCCAAGACCAGGCTGGCGGCATCGAAACCGGCTTCCGGGTCGCCCTGGCCAACCAACGAATGGACCGCCAAGTTGGAGGGTTGTTCGTCCTGGCGGCCGTCGTGGTCGGTGTAGACGTCTGGCTGAATCAACGGCGCCCCCGGAGCCATTGCCTCTGCCGCCGACATCAGCGGCGGCAGCAATTCGAATTCGACGTTTATCAGGCGTGTCGCAAACTCGGCGGTGTGCGGATCAGTGGCCGCCACGGCCGCGATTGCGTGCCCGTCGTAGAGAACCTTTTCGCGCGCCAGCATGTTCTGCGACTTGTAGGAAATGCGGGCGTCGATCCCTTCCCCCAGTTCGGCCAGGTGGTCGTCGATCTGAGGGAGGTCGGAGGCCGAGGCGACCGCCAGCACGCCGGGCAGGGACAACGCCTCGGAGAAATCTATCGACACGATCCGGGCGTGGGCGTGCGGGGAGCGCAACATTGCCCCGTAGGCCAGGTTGCCGGGAAATACGTCCGCGCCGTAGCAGGCGCGACCGGTCACCTTGTCGACGCCGTCGTGGCGTACCGGACTGGTCCCGATCGACTTGAATCCGGTCGTCGCTCCTTCTTTCGGTCGTCCCGTGACCACTGCCATTGACAATTTCCCCTGAATTCGATCGCGGCCCGGCCGCGCGGGTCTATGCTGACCAATTTTGCTGTCCGACGGTACCGGTTCGCCCGGCCCTATCGCATTCGCCGGATCAGTCTCCGGTAACGACTACTGGCTCGCGGACTCCGTCAACCTGCGCACAACTTCATCGTGGAGCCGACCATTGGTGGCAATCTGGGGGCCCGCCGCACGGTCGCCGGTCCCATCCGCATCGGTGAATCGGCCACCCGATTCCTCGACTATCGGGATCAGCGCGGCCACGTCCCACGGGCTCAGGTCGGCGCCATCGATCATCACGTCCGCCGAACCCTCCGCCACGAGGCAGAACCCCCAGAAATCGCCGAACGCCCGCACCCGCCAGGCAACGTCGAGCAGGCCCCGCGCACCGGGCCAGCAATCGAGCGTCGCGACAATGTCGCCGCAGGAGACCTGTGCCTCGGCGAGGTTGTCAACCGAAGACACTTGGATTTGCTCAATTTCGTCATGGATCTGCCCGCCGGCAGAACCGCGGAAGGCGCCCAATCCGCGGCCCGCCCACCACCGCGTTCCCAGCGCCGGCGCAGAGACTACGCCGACCTCTTTGGTTCCGCCCCGTTCAAAAGCGATCAGGGTAGCCCAGACCGGGATTCCGCGCATGTAGCTGTGGGTGCCGTCGATCGGATCCAGAATCCACCGCGCCGACGAATCCCGGGCCGCGGAATCGTCACCTTCTTCTTCCCCTAGGACGGCGTGCTCCGGGAAACGCTCGGCAATGCGGGCGCGCATCACCGCTTCGGCCTCCACGTCGGCGGGCGTCACGAAGCTGCCGTCCGACTTGCGCGCAATTTCCTGATCGCCGCGGTAGGTCCGCATTGCGATCGCGTCGGCGCAATCGGCAAGTTCGAGCGCGAATGCAAGGATTTCGGCGGTCGAAGTCATTTATCGGGGAAGAGCTCCTGGCGGTCGGCGCCGCAGTAAGCCGCGGCTCCCGAATTCCGGAAAGTCGAGCGCGCCGTCAATCGCCGACGCCGGTCACGTAGAAAGGACTGGTCCAGGCGCAGTTGCAGTCGGACTGGACGATCCGCAGATGGTAGCCGCCGTCGCAAAGATCGGCCGGATCGATCTCCCAGTCGAATTCGACCAGCTCGGGGCCGCCGGACGTGACCCTTTCGATCTGCACCCGACGCTCTATCTCCCCGACCGCGTGGGTATGAACGCAATCTCCCATCCGGTCCAGGTCCAATTCGAATTGGACGCCGCCGGCATCGAATTCGAGCAGGCCGCCGGTATCGGCAAGTTCGAGTTCGACCCCGTCCATGTCGCCCTCGGTGACCGAGGTCCACCTGACCTGGTTTCCGTCGCTGCAATCGATGCCCTCAGCCGGGTGGTCGAAACCCACCCCTTCCACCGAAAGGATCCGGTTCGCCGCCACGCGGGCGCGGCCCGACCAAAGCACCGAGCGGCGGCGGCCGCGGCTGGCGGCGCCGCACCAGGTGACGCGCAGCCGTTTCGAATCGGCGCTGCGGCGCGGCCGCAGCGACTCGAGCGGCTCCCAGTCGCGCAAGAGATCAATGCGCTGGATCGGCGCGGTGCCGTCCACGAACCCGGCAATCGACAAAGGAACGCCCGGAGCCAGCGGCACGTCGGCACCGATCGGGTGGCTATTGGCGTCGGCCGAAACCAGGATTCTGACCCCGGTCGTGCCGTAGCAGCGGCGCTCGCGCAGGGCCTCAAAAATCGCCTCGCGCGATAGCTCGTCGGTCACCACCGCGGCCAGTCCGCCGGTGACGCCGAGCCCGTCCTCGCCGGCTTTCACCGCCGGTCGCGCCGCCCCGGGACGACCGACGTGCACGTCGCTGCCGCACAGATAACCGACTTTGAGCCCGCGCGCGCGGGCGTCGCGGCCCAGCCATTCAAACGTGCCGTGCGCCGAGTGCAGCTCGACGACCGGCTCCAGCGACGGGTCGTGAAAGTCCAGATTGGCGTAGCGCCCGCCGACGTGGGGGACCAGCAGCACGTCCCTTCGCCCGGCGAGCAGTTCGTGCAGTTCGCTGACCGGGCAGGCATCGCCGGCGGCGTCGTCGACTTCGCGCAGCAGGGCGTGCGAGGACCGGTGCAGGGGGCCGGAATCGGCCAGGAAATGGACGTTGCGGTCGCCGCCGGTGGTGGTGTTGCCCGACCACTCCCAGCCGAAGAACGGCACGAAGCGTCCGGGCTGGTGCAGCGCCGCGGTCAGCTGGCCCAGCCGGGCCAGGAACTCGTTGGTTATCTGGAAGTCGTTGGCCTGGTGGCCGACGAATTCGACAAAGGCGTCATCGCGCGCAAACCGGAAGTAATCGGCCGCATCCAGGGTGCCCACCGATTCGCGGCTCTGCCCGTGCATGTCGCCCCAGCGGACCCGCCGACCCCGCGGAAGGCTCTCCAGGACGTGCACCGGGTTCGAGCGCGCCGGGGGCAGCCCGGGCGAACTGGCGCGGAACCTGAGCGTCCCGGCGGCAGGCACCGAGATGCCGCTGACCACCTTCGCGCCCGCGTCGGCGGGGGTGAATTCGATCTCGGCGGGAAGTCCCCGGACCGGCGAATCGGCGGCAATTTCGACCCTGGCGCTGGCCTGCTCGTCGCTGTTGCCCCACTTGTCCACCAGCCGCACGTGCAAAGCGATTGCTTCGCCGCACAGGAACTGCGATCCGCAGCGCAATTCGATCGCGCTGGCGAGATCGCCGAAGACGCCCAGGTAGGGGTGATCGGCGACCGGGAAATAGCGCTGGGCGCCGAAGGGGTCGGCCAGAACCTGGAACTCGGATTGGGGTTCGCGGAAAGTCTGTGCGCGCCGGCCCGGTCCTCCGCCCGAGCGGTCGCCGTAGGTGACCACCACCCGTTCGCCGGGCCGCAGCGAGCCGTTGGCGATCGTCACCTGCAGGGTGCGGCGGAACGGGCGCTCATTCAAGGTCTCAAACCAGGCCAGTTCGACCTCCGCGTCCCCGTCGGTCTCGGCGGTGGTGTACCCCGAGTCGGCGGGACGATCGAATTGCGGCCGCTCCCAGTCGCACACCTGGCGCTCGCAGATCCGGATGTGGGCGCCGTCGTCCATTCCCGCCCTGCCGCAGACGAACGTGACGCGCCAGGTGCCGAACGTGCCGGCGGCCACCGGTTCGCGGGGATCTATCCAGGCGCGGCCCAGCAATTCGCTGTCGAACGGGGCGATGATTCCGGAGAACGGGCGCGAGGCCGCGTCTGCCGGTCGAAGCTGGGGTGGGGGACGCCTAGAATCTGAATTCATAGGGGAATCACTCGATTAGCAGACGGCCATGATCCAAGAAGTTGACCTGCAGCGCGCCAAGGAGCTCATCGGCGAGGGGATTCCGATCGTCGACGTGCGCGAACAGCGTGACTACGATTCGGCACACGTCCCGGGCGCCGTGCACATCCCATTAAACGACATCCTGATGGACACCTCGATCCTGCCCGAGGGCGACATTCTGTTCGTCTGCAACGTCGGCGTGACCAGCCGGGTAGCCTCGGAAATGGCGCTGGCCGCGGGCCGGGCGAACGTTTACAACATGTCAGACGGCACCAAGGGCTGGGTGGCCGAAGGCAACCCCGTCGACTCCGCCTGAGAGGCGCTGATTCGCCCCAAGGCCGGTTCCTCCAACTCCAAATTCGCTCAACCGCCGCGAAAGAAGGCCACTAAAGTGTTCACCCCCGATCAGGTACGCCGCTACAGCCGCCACATGCTCCTGCCCGAAGTGGGGCCGCTGGGCCAGAAAAAGCTGCTGGAAGCTTCGGTGGTCCTCATCGGCGCCGGCGGTCTCGGGTCACCGGCTGCCTATTACCTGGCCGCCGCCGGGGTCGGCAAGCTCGGACTGGTCGATCACGACGTGGTCGAGGATTCCAACCTGCAGCGACAGATCGTGCACGATACCGCCCGCGTCGGCGTGCCCAAGGTCGATTCGGCCCGCCAGACGCTGACCGGACTCAACCCGGACATCGAGGTGATCACCCACGACGAGGTGATCAACTCGGAGAACGCGATGCGGATCATCGCCGACTACGACTACGTCGTAAACGGCTGCGACAACTTCCCTACCCGCTACCTAGTCAACGACGCCTGCGTGCTCCTGGGCAAGACCATGATCGACGGTTCGGTCCTCAAATTCGAGGGCATGGTGTCGGTGTTCGCACCCGGTTGCGGCTGCTACCGCTGCATGTATCCGACTCCGCCACCCCCGGAACTGGCCCCCTCCTGCGCCGAAGCCGGGGTTCTGGGCGTAGTGCCCGGCGTTATCGGCTGCCTGCAGGCGGCCGAGACCATCAAGCTGATCCTGGGCTTGGGCGAATCACTTGAAGGTCGTCTGCTGACCTGGGACGCGCTCGAGATGGAATTTATCGCCTTCAAGACCAAACGCCGGACCGACTGCCCGGTGTGTGGCGACGATCCCGAAATCAAGGAGCTCATCGACTACGAGGAGTTCTGCGGCCTGCCGGCGCCACGCCAGGAGCGGGAGATAGCCGCGGTCGGAGCCGTCTAGCCAGCCGTGATCGAACTGCGCGGGGCCGCCGCGCTGGTTACCGGCGGCGGCACCGGATCGGGCAAAGCCTGCGCCGAGGCATTGGCGGCGGCGGGCGTTTCGGTATGCGTGAACTACTCGCGCTCGGCCGATGACGCCGAAGCCACCGCTGCCGGGATTCGCGACCGCGGCGGAAACGCCTTCGCCCACCGCGCCTCGGTCGCCGACGAGGACCAGGTGCGGGGAATGGTCGAGCGCACGGTGGCCGAATTCGGGCGCCTGGACATCGTCGTCAATTGCGCCGGAATCACCTACTTCGCGCCCCACGATCAGCTGGAGGCGCTTTCCGACGCGCAGTGGGACGAAGTCCTGAAGGTGAACCTGAGCGGCTCGCTTTACGCGATCCGCTGCGCGATCGAACACCTCAAGGCTTCGCCCTGCGGCTGCGTGGTCTCGCTCTCCTCGATCGCCGCGATATCCGGTAGCGGGAGTTCGATCCCCTACGCCGTCTCCAAGGCCGGCCAGATCACGATCACCAAGTCGCTGGCGCGGGCATTCGCGCCGGTCCGCTTCAACGCCATCGCGCCCGGGGTGATCCTGACCCGCTGGGTCGACGGCAAAGACGATTTCGTCGCCAATTACGTCGATCGCACCCTGCTGGGCCGGGCCTGCACCGCCGAGGACATCGGCCACGCCTGCCTGTTCCTGTGCCAGGCGCCCTCGATTACCGGGCAGACGCTCGTTATAGATTCCGGGTTCCTGCTGGGCCAGTAACCAAACTGCTTGACAATCGGCGAATATTTACTCAAGGACCGCCCCCGCGAGATTCGGAACAGCGAATTGGCCATCGCCACCAACGAAACTTCTGAGTGCGACGACCTGGCGTTCGCCGATTCGCGGCGCGCCGAACCGGCCGGTCGGGTCAGGTCCTCCGTGCAACGGCGCGGAATCCGGTGGCCATCCGACATCCAGGTTGTTTTCGACAAGGACCCGGCGGCCCGCAACATATTTGAGGTGCTGCTCTACCAGGGCCTGCACGCGCTGCTTCTGCACCGCCTGGCGCACGCCCTCTACCGACGCGGGATCCCGATCCTGCCGCGGTTGATTTCTCAGATCGCGCGGGTGATCACCGGCGGAATTGAAATCCACCCCGGCGCCAGGATCGGACGGCGGTTCTTCATCGACCACGGGTCCGGCGTGGTGATCGGGGCGACGGCCGAGATCGGGGACGACGTGATGCTCTACCACCAGGTCACCCTCGGGGCCACCGGCTGGTGGAAGGACGTGGGCAACGCGCACGGGCGCCGCCACCCCAAGATCGGTAACTGCGTCACGATTGGATCCGGCGCTTCGGTCCTTGGCCCGGTAACCATCGGCCACAACACCAAGATCGGGGCGATGGCGCTGGTAGTCGAGGACGTGCCGCCGCGCTCGGTGGTGGTGGCCCCGTCGGCCACCTACCTGGTCAAAGAGGGCCTGCGCACCTACGGACTGCGGATGCGTTCGTCCGACGTGCCGCCCGAATACCAGATCTGAGACCTTTCGGCCCCCCGCCGACGATCCTGGCCAAGCGGCACTGAAATGTTGATGTCCAAGCTGTTTGGGCGGACCCTGCGCGAGGATCCCGCCGGGGCGACCTCGGCCTCGCACCGCCTGCTGGTCCGTTCGGCCATGATCCAGCAGCTGGGGACCGGCATCTACTCCTATCTGCCGATCGGCTGGCGCGCGCTGGCCCGCATTGAAGCGATCATCGCCGAGGAGATGGACCGGATCGGCGGACAGCGGATTGAGATGCCGGTGGTCCATCCGGCCGACCTCTGGAAGCAGAGTCGGCGCTGGCACGACGTGGGCCCGGAGATGGTCCGGTTCCGCGACCGCATGGACCATGACATGGTGCTGGCGATGACCCACGAGGAGATAGTCGCCGACCTGGCCGCCGCACACGTTTCCTCCTACCGCGATCTACCCCAGCTCGTATACCAGATCCATACGAAGTTCCGCGACGAACCTCGGTCGCGGGCGGGGTTGATCAGGGTGCGCGAATTTGCGATGAAGGACGCATACAGCCTGCACTGCGACGAGGACGAGATGCGCGCCCTCTACCAGCGGGTAGTTGACGCATACGTGCGGGTGTTCAGGCGCTGCGGAATGGAAACGGTGGTGACCGAATCATCGACCGGCATGATGGGCGGATCAACGGCCCACGAATTCATGCTGCTCGACCCCAGCGGCGAGGACACGATCCTGATCTGCCCCGAATGCCGCTACACCGCCAACCAGGAAGTTGCAATATCGCGTCGGCAGTCCCCCGGCGACGCGGATCCGGAACCGCTGGAGGAAGTCTCGACCCCTGGGACCACCACCATCGAGCAGGTCGCAGACCTATTGGGCGTTGGCGCCGAATCTACCGCCAAGGCGGTCTTCTACGAAGCCGGCGACGAGCTTGTCTTCGCTGTGATCCGGGGTGACCGCGACGTCAACGAGGCCAAACTGGCGGGTCTGCTCAAGTCCCCGGTGGAGCCGGCCAGTCCCGAGACCCTGGAGAAAGCGGGCATCGTTGCCGGCTACGCGTCGCCGGTCGGTGTGACCGGGGTGCGGGTCGTGGTGGACCATTCCGTCGCCGACAGCCGCAACCTGGTTGGCGGGGCCAACAAGGCCGGTTTCCATCTCCGGAACACCAACTATCCGCGCGACTACCAGGGACTGGAAGCCGACGTCGGGACGGCCCGGGAGGGCGACGGGTGTCCGCACTGCGAGGGCGCGTTGCGCGAGGCCCGCGGCATCGAACTGGGCAACACCTTCCAGCTCGGCTACGACTATTCGAAAAAGCGCGGCGCTCTGTACCTTGACCCCGACGGCGAACCGCAACCGTTCTTCATGTGCTCGTACGGCATCGGGGTCGGCCGCATCCTGGGCGCGGCGGTGGAACGCTGGCACGATAAGAACGGAATGATCCTTCCCCCGGGGATCGCCCCCTGGGACGTACACATCGTGCAGTTGGGCGCCAATGAGGAGATCGAGGCGGCGGCGGCCGAACTCGTCGCCGGGTTGACCGACCGCGGACTCCAGGTCCTGCACGACGAACGCAACGTCAGCGCCGGGGTCAAGTTCAACGACGCGGACCTGCTGGGTCTCCCGCTGCGGGTCACGGTTTCGGCACGCAACCTGCGGGCGGAGCAGATTGAAATCAAACCGCGCGCTGCCGAAGCCGCCCAGATGGTCGGGCTGGACGACGCGGTGGCGTCCATTGCCGACCTGTGCGGTGAACTCCGGGGCCAGCACCGACCGGATCGGCCGATCTGGGACCCGGTCAGCGAGCTGGACGGGAACTGAAGCTGGAGTTCCGGTGCCTGCAGTGCGGGCCCGCGGCCCCCGACCAACTGGCGCTCTGCCCCGCCTGCCGCGGCCTGCTGGAGCCCGCCCCGCGGCCGATCGCGTCGGTCGGCGAAGTGGTTCCGCGATCCGATCCCGGAATCTGGGCCTGGGGTCACCTTCTGGGGCTGGATCCCGATGAGTGTCAGTTGACCCTCGGCGAGGCCGGCGTCCCGCTGCTCGATCTGCATCGCTGGGGCGCCCGGTTCGGATTCGGAAGCTGCCAGACGATGCTCGAATACCGCTCGCCTAGCGGGAGCTTCAAGGACCGCGGCGCCCTTCTCACGGCGTGGCGATTGCGCCGATCCGGATTCGCAGGTTTGGTCGAGGATTCGTCCGGCAACGCCGGCGCCGCGCTGGCCGCCTACTGCGCCGCGGCGGGCTTGGAATGCCACATATTTGCGCCCGGACGGGCCGATCCCCCCAAGCTGGCCCAGATTCAGGCCTACGGCGCCCGGGTCACGGTGGTGCCCGGCCCGCGCGAGGCCGCCCGCGACCGAGCCATCGCGGCGGCCGGCGCGCCGGGGTCGGTGTACGCCTCGCACGTGCGCGACCCGGGGTTCCTGCTGGGGATGAAAACCTTCGCCTATGATCTCGTCTGGCGCCGCGGCGGGGAGTTTCCCGATCACATCGTGTTCCCGACCGGCAACGGCGGACTGCTGCTGGGTACGTTCCTGGCGCTGGTCGACATGTCGGGCCTACCGGGGGCCGAATCGGTCCGGTTGCACGCCGCGCAGGCCGAAGTCTGCGCCCCGCTGGCCGGCCACGACGCGGCGGGAACGGCCGGCACCATCGCGAGCGGGATTGCTGTGGCGGCGCCGGAGCGGATTGGTCAGATCAAAGCGGCGCTGGCCGCCCGGGGCGGCGACGTGGTTACCGTTTCTGATAATGAAATCAAGCAAGCGCGCGCCGACCTGGCCGTTCACGAAGGCGTCTACGTGGAACCCACTGCCGCCGCCGGATTTGCCGCCGCGGTCCAGATGGTGCGGGCGGGCTTGATCGGGCCGGGTGAGTCGGTTGTGATACCGGCAACGGGAACTGGATTGAAGGCATGATGACCAAATTTGCGCGCCTGACGCTGCTGGTGCTGTTGGCAATGACCCTGTCGTTGGCCGCCTGCGGGGACCCCGAACCGGAACCCGAACCCCGGGAACCGGCAACCGCGGCGGCGCCGGCAGCAGCGGCGCCGGCTCCCGCCCCGGCCGCCGCGACGCCCGAACCGACTCCGGAACCGACGCCCGAACCGACTCCCGAACCCACGCCCGAACCCTTCTCCGCCGCCAGCTACATCGCCAGGGTCGAGGCGAACCCGCCCAGTTCGGTCCGCATGTTCTCGGTTGTGGAGGAGTTCGAGGGTCTTCCCGAGGGGATCTCGTTTACGGTCGAAACGATCTCGGTACCCGAACACGGCGGCCGCCAGACCCTGGGTCTGGACGTCCTGCTGGACGGTGAGCCAAAAGCCCGCATCGATCTTCTGCTGGACGGCGGCTTCATCTACATCAACCCGCCCGGCACCAACAAATGGCTGCGCACCAAGCGCGACGATGATGAAACCGCGGCCGAGGTGCTGCCGATCACCGATCAAACGACCGGATTCTTCGGTGCCCTGCCCGATCCGGACACGCTCGAATACCTGGGCGAAAGTGATTGCGACGGGGTACCCTGCCACGTCCTGGAAGGTGAGAAGATCACCCTCGAGGTGGCGGTCGAAGACGAAAAACCGATCCGCTTCCTGACCAGCTTCGAGGACGGAACGCCGGTGGAGATTGAAATCACCGGCTGGGACGAGGGCCACGAGATCGACCTGCCCGACGATGCCCGCGACGTGCCGGCCAGTTCCTTCTGGCAGCTGGTGATCACCATCATCTCGTCAGCGCTGGTATGAGCCGGTGACCCTTACGCGCGTGGCCAGGTCCCTCCTGGCCGCTGCGGTTCTGGCGTCGATGGCCCTGCTGGCCGGGTGCGGCGCCGAGGAGAGAGGGCTGCCCAACGGGCCAACCGTGGAGTCGCCTTTCAGCGTGGTCAATTTGGCCGAGCACTGGTCCGCCAACCCACCGCGGTCGGTGCGCATGCGGTTCGAGTTGGCCGACAACCAGGTGCTGCCCGGCGACCTCGGGCTGCAGATCGAAATGTTGGCCGCGCGCGGGGACACCGATGCGGTGGCGGCCAGCCTGCTGATCCTCCGCGACGGCCGGGTCGACCAGGAGTTGGAATTTTTGGTCACCCGCGACGCCTTCTACGCCCTGCCCAACGCCGACCTGGGCAACTGGATCGTGATCGAGGGCGGCTCCGATGCGACCGACACCCTGCTCGACATCGACGAGATCCAGCCGGCGCTTGATTTGTTCGCCGAGTTCGGCGACCTTATCCACTACAGCACCGGCGCCTGTGGGGCCGAAGAGTGCTACTTCCTTTCCGGTGACGGAATCGAATTGGCAATCCACTCCGGCCACTGGATCCCGCGCTATCTGCACCTGATGGCGCCCGAACCGGAGGTGATTGAACCAGAACCGGAGGTGACGGGCCCGGCCGAGTCTGCCGCCGAGGAAGACTTCTACGAGGACGAGATGGCCGACGAGGGCTTCCCGCAGGATCTGAGGGTCGACGTCATCGGCTGGGACGAGGAAGTGGAATTGCGACCGCCGGCCAACGCCCGCCCGGTGACCGAGGATGAATTCATGAGCGTGCTGTTCACGCTCGGCGCGCAGCAGCTACTCTGATGGGCGCAGATCACCACCGGCTATCCGGCAGCGATCTGAGGCTGCTGATCCGCGACGGACGATTCCGCGGACTGACCGCCGGGGCGGCGGTCAAGTACGTTCAGGCCAACCTGGTGGTGGTCGAGAACCCGGTCGCCGACGAATTCGAGGCGTTCTGCCGGTCCAATCCCAAGCCCTGCCCGCTGCTGGAAAGGCTTCCGCCCGGAGATCCGCGCCCGCGGCTGCTGGCCCGCGATTCGGACATCCGCACCGATCTGCCGCTCTACCGGGTGTACCGCGGCGGCCAGATGGTGGCCGAGGTCGCAGACATTTCCGGCTACTGGCACGATGGCCTGACTGGATTCCTGATCGGGTGCAGCTTCACATTCGAGAAACGTCTTTCCGCCGCCGGAATCGGGCTTCGGCACATCGAGCGCGGCTGCAACGTAGCCATGTACCAGACCAGCATCGAATGCGAACCGGCCGGGCCGTTTAAGGGACCTATGGTGGTTTCGATGCGACCGGTTGCAATGGACCGCGTGGCCGACGCGGTCGCGATCACCGCCGCCGTCCCGCAGGTTCACGGGGCGCCGGTCCACACCGGTGCGCCGGAGGCGATCGGCATCTCCGACCTCGAACGCCCCGATTGGGGCGACCCGGTGCCGGTCGAAGCCGGCGAAGTACCGGTTTTCTGGGCCTGCGGAGTTACCCCGCAGGCGGTGGCGTTAGCCACCGGGCTGCCGGTAATCACCCATTCCCCGGGCCACATGTTCGTCTCCGATCTGCTGGAGGCGTACGTGGACAAGGCGATTCCGACGCCGGCGGGGTGATGGGCAGATGATGGGCATGATCTCCGGCCAGGTGCTACGGGCCGTGACCGAGCGCGTCCTGGCCAAGGTCGCCGAACAGCTGCCGCGCCTATTGGCCGAATATGGCGCCCGCGCCGGGCAGGTCGAGGGTTCGGGGATCGAGCTGGCGACGGCCCGCGCCGAACGCGAGCAGCTCCGCGCCCGGTTGCAGAAGCTCGACGCGCAATGCCGCGAACTGACCGATCAGGCCTCGGCGCTTGAGAAACGCCTGCAGAAGCGCGACGTATGGATCTGGGCGCTGGCGGCCGTCAGCGCGGTTTTGACCGTGGCCGTGATTCTGCTGGCGTTGCTGGTTCTGCTGGGTTAGGCGACAGCCGCCGCACCACTTGCGGCAAACTGACCACGCCGTGCCCGTCCCGGTGCGGGCGCCGCGGCCCCCGACCTCTCCAGCAGGCCGTTCGACGGGCAGGTCGAGCAACTGCCGCCGCCGCAGGCGCCGCGCTGCGAATCACGGCGGGCCCCCAGGTTCTTGAGTTGCAAGTTCACACCGGGAAATCTCTTCGCCAGCTCGGCACGCAGGCTGGTTTCGGCGTGCGAACGGTCACAGCGGAACCTGAATCGCAATCGGGAGCCATCGAAGCTGTAGTCGGCGTGAACCGATGACACTTCCAGGCCGGAAAGGAGCGCGCAGCGAAAAAACTCCATCCGGGCCGAGACTTCGCCGAGCACGTGTCCGTAGAGATCTTCCAGGTCCACTTCGGTCGCCTGGCGCAATACATGCCGCCCCTGGGACTGAACATCGTCCGTTGCCGGACCGGTCGACAGTGTGACCTTGGCGATCTCGGGGCCGGTGGAAGTCGCCACGATGGCCATATCCCCGACCGTCAGATTCACGCCGCCGGCGTCGCAGAGAAGCATCCGGCGGCTGCGCCGCAGCCGTACGCCGGTCACCTGGCGCGGAGCCGTGAGAGAAGCTGCTGACGGGAAGGATTTAAGCACCGGCGATTGTACCGGGGTTCATCGTGTGGTCAGCGGGCGATCCGGTCGCGAGTCAGTTGAGCGCCGAAGACCGCAGTTCGGGCCGATCGCCGCGAATCTGCGCGAACGGCCACACCGCGTCCGGCCCGCATGAGCATTTGGCGCACCAGGCAGTCGAACCCGACTTGACCAATGTTTTGTGCCGGCACAAACTGCCACGCGCGCACGGCGGGCGGAAGAGAAAACGGCAAACCGTGCCGGTTCCAGGAAGGAACACCATTGCCCGGGCGGAGCTTGTGGGCAGACGGCAGCCCAGCTGTTCGGCAAGGCGCCGGGGCGAACCCGTACTCCCCCGGTAGGGGTCAGTTCAATTCGGTTATGGATGCGGTCCCGGTCGGTTGCGCATCAGGTCCGGCTAATCGCCGGACGCGGGTCCTACCAGCAGCAGCAGAGCCCGGCTGAGATGGCTTCGAGCTGTTCTTCCGTGATGTTCGGGTCCGGAGGCAACGCAAGATGCACGGTCTGCATGTCGCTCTCGTGAACCACTACGTTCATCGAATCCGGAATCGTAATTCCCAGCTCGCCACTTATCGTGGTTTTCGGGTTTGCAAGCAGCTGTTGCCTAAAGTCCGCGTCCAGGGCGGACTTCTCAACAATTTGCTGCAGCATTTCATCGCCGGTTCGCATGGCATTCCTCCTGCGTACTACGGGATGGACAACAAACGTCCGCGAACGCACATTACATGATCGTACCGCATTTGTGTAAGGCGCGCCCGCAGACCGCCGGCGCCGACCCGTGACGAGCACTGGTCCGACCGGTTCCGCGACCGCTTATCTCGCGTCGGCCCGCACCCGGCCAGACCGACGCAAGGCGCCCACCCGAAACGGCCAGCGCCCCGCAGCGCCCTACCGCCCCAGCGGCGAGCCCAGACCGTGGGCCACCTGGGCGAAGCTGCTCACTGGAATGAACGCGCAGCGCCGCTCCCAGTCCGCCGGATCGGGGTTCAGCGCAGCCACCGCCTCGATCATTTCATCGAACTTGCGCAAGGCGGAGCAATTCACGGCCGTGGGGTCGGCGACCTCCCGGTAGTTCGGCCAGGCGCGTTCGCGGGCGTTGTGCCAAAACTCGCTGTCGTACTTCGAACCGCAACAATAGTGCCAGCCCACGAACAGGCCGGCCGCGAGCGCGTCGCCGACCAGAAAGCGGTTGATGGCGGGCGCGTCCCGCTGCGCATGTTCCGCCGGCCGGTGGAACCGCATGCGCAGGACCAGCGCAATCTGCAGTTGCGCCAATCGGATGGCGGTCGCTTCGAGCGGCTCCATGAAGGCGGCGGCATTGCCGACGCGGACCACCGCGCCGTCGTATATCTGGCGGTGGATGAAATTCGGGAACGGAATCACGGCCCGCTTTTCGAACTCCGACACGCCTTCCTCGGCGAGAAACTCGTCAAAGTCCGCCTCGACGGCATCGAGATCGGTCAGGTCCTTGTTGAAGACGTAGCCGTAGGACGTGTGAACTGTCAGCGGTATGACGAAAACCCACCCGTGCGGCCGCGCGACCGCCCGGGTATAGGTGGGTTCCCGGACCGGCCCCTTGGGCGGAGTCTTGATTACCGGTGGGCAGCGGCGGATGGCGGCACAGTTGGTGGGGATGAAGGAAATGTCGATGTGCTCCCGCGGGTCCAGTTGCCGCGGATAGCCGCGCGCGTCGAACACCAGGTCGTAGCGTTCGGATTCGCGGTCCTCGAACTCCACCCGCGCGCCGCCGTCCACCTTGGTGATCGCGGTCACCTTCGCGTCGATGTGGTGGGCCCGCGTGCTCGCACCCAGCAGGTCCGCCATCACATCGGCCGACAGGTGGTAGGCGTAGGCCACCTGCTGCGGCGTGAAGTAGTGGGTAAAGTCCTCTCGCAGTCGGCCCCATCCCTCGAACCGGTTGCCGAACTTGCGGGTGCCGTTCAGGCGCTGTTGAACCGTCTCGTGGGGCAACTGCGTAAGCTGCTGCAGCTCGCGGACCAGGCTGGGCCAGCTCCCTTCGCCCACGCCCACGACCGGAATGCGTGAATCATAGATGTGGTGCAGCTCATATTCGCGCTCCGGGTGCAGCCGCGAAACGCTGGCGGCGGCCAGCGCGCCCGCGGTGCCGCGACCGACGACCGCGATTTTTCTGCACGAACTGGCGCCGAAAACCTTCATTCCCGCGGCCTCACCGGAAGGGGTCTACGTCTCGGCCCGCCCCGAGCGTTCCGCAGGTCTGCGCGCGCGGCCGCCATCAGGTCGCGACGGCGCCCGAGAGAACCATGTAGACGTAGGCCTTGATCTGTTCGACGCGGTCCCCGGCGATGACTAGTTTGATGTGGTGAATTCCACGCAAGAGCACAAATAGACCGGTTTTGCCGAACAGCATGGTCGGCTGCGAGACCCAGCCGGCCAGCGCGGCCACTTTCTCCTTTGCCACTCCCTCCTCGCGGCGCAGGGCCTCCAGCACCGGCTGCCAGTCCGTCAGGCCGTCGATCCAGACCCGGTCGTCGTCCGCATACCGCTGCCTGACGATGGGCGTCAGCCCCAGCGTCGGACCGATGCCGTCGGTCCGCACGTCCACGTTCAGCCCGGTTCTGACGATTTGCGTGCGTTCGCTGAAGCGCGCGAGCACCGTCTCCACGGCCGCGATGCTCCCGGGCCAGGCGATTTCCTCGAGAAAGGAGCGGATTTCCCGCTGCCCGGGGAAGCCCATCACCGCCAGGCGGATTGCGCGCGCCCGCGAGGGGAAAAAGCCGAACGAGTCGAGCCGAGTGCCCTCCGGCTGGGCCAGGTACACCCGCTGGGCGTTGCTTCGCTCCGCCGCGCTCGGCTTCAGATCGTGACAGGCCACGAGTCCGTCAACCACGACGCCGACGTCGTTCTGCTGTCCGGCGCCGCCGACTATCGTGCGTTCGTTGGGCCGCAGGAACATCCCCGGCCGCGAACTCCCGTCGCTGCCCGACCCGACGTCGTATTCCAGCATCAACTTGCGGCCCACAATCGCGCTCAGCGGCGAGTCCGCTACTGCCATTTCGCGGAACAGGCGCGAGACCGCCGCCGCAGTGCCATCCGACGGATCGCGCCGCGCCTGCGCTTCAAAAAAATCGCCCGACCGGTTGCCGTACGCCAGCGAGACGCCCAAATCCGCCCGCGGCCGTCCGTCATGCAGCGGGAGTTCGAAACCGAACGGCTGGGCACCCATCGTTATCGGCAGGGTCCCGGCCCGCGCCAGCAGGCATTCCCACTCCCGCTCCCCGATCAGAACGGGGGAGATTCGGTCCCGCAGGCGCCCGAACAGGTCCTCCATGGTGGCGCCTTCTTCAGCCAGGCGCTCCTGGCTGACCGCGATCGCCTGTTCAATGTCCATCGCCGGCGCCTCAGGCGATGACCGGCGCGGTGTTGAGTTCGGCTTCGTCGGCCGGATGCCGCCGCCGGCCAAGGCGGACGGGCACGTCGTAGAGGCGTCCGGGTGCGAAGCGCGCCCAGAAGTGGCGCATTCCTGGAATCACTACCCGCGCGACCGGCATACCGATGTCCGGCCGCGTTTGGTCCAGCACCAGCAGTTCCATGCCCTCGGCTTCGACGATCGCCCGGCAACGCTCCACGTCATCGCGCGAGTCGGTGGATTCGATATGCGGATACTGCGCGGCCGTGCGGAGCGGAGCGTCCGGATCGGGGGAAAGCCACGGACAGGCGGCCAGCCGCGCCGTTTTCCACCACCGGAGCGCCAGCGGATCGTCGATCATCGGCCGCCCGGCGCCCCCGCCGGGGCGCGGCAGAAAAGTCAGGCACTGGTTCAACTCGCAAATTGCACGCAGCGCCGCGGTCCGCGGGTCGGCGTGGGCGCCCGCCCCGTAAATGATGTCCTCAGTCGGACCGGCCGTCCTGCGCGAAAGCGCCACGAACGTCGGGATTGCGATATCCGCGGTTACGTCGAGCAACCAAAGCTCCCTTTCGCAGCGCTGGTAGTAGTCCCCGGCGGACGCCAGGAACGCATCGCCGAAGCTGGCCAGGTCCACGGCCGGCACCCGCAGTTCGTTGTACCACCAGATTGCGAAAGCGTCGCGTTCGACCAGCTCGTAGAAACCCTGAAGGATGGCTTCTTCCAGGGTGTTGCCGGCGGCGCAGCCGTTGGAGTCCGCGACCAGGTCGGCGGCGCCGCGGTGTTCGGCGGACATGCCGTAGAGCATCGAGGTGGGCAGGTAGCGCTGCCGCTCCTGCGTGAGGGACCACAGCGGGGTCCAGTCAATTTCGGCGTCGGGGTCCAGCCGCGGCGGGACGAAGTTGTAAGGGTGGCCATCCGCGTTGATGCGCTGCGCATTGTCCAGCTGGTAATCGCTGAAAAGCTGCACGTCGTTGGGGTGGATCGCCTCATCGCCGTCGGCGAAATCGGCGAACCGGCGGCGGACGCGAATCTCGTCGCCTTGGCGCACGCCGGAATGGCGTTCGACGGCCTCGCACAGGGCGCTGACTTCAGCCTGATGCCGCGTGCTGCCCTTGCCGGCGCTCTTGCTGCGCAGACTCCGCCGAAGCGAACTCAGGCTGCGGCTCCGGATACCCGGGTTGCTGCCGGCCCAACTGACGTGCAGCCAGGGATCGGATTCATCGGTCGTGCGCCGGAGCCAGGTCACGACGCCGCTGATCGGGCTGACCAGGTGACGATATCGCGCCAGGGTGGCCTCGGGCGCAATCGAGCGCGCGCCTCCGCTTCCGTAGTGGGTCTTCGGACTTGGTTGCAGCAAAACGGGCTCCGCCGGCCGGTCCGGCCGGTGCAGCGCGGCTTCGCCGCAGGCCCGACACTGCGGCCGGCGCGACACCGGATGGTGCGCGGTCTCCAGCGCGGCCCCGTTCAAGGTGACGGCCCGGGTATGGACCGGGGCCGCATCCTCGAGCACGAGCCATTTGGCAATCTCCACCGCCACGAGTCCGCACACCGCTTCAAGCACCGCCGGTTCCGTGGCGAATGCTTTAAATGCCTCCTCCTCGCCGACCTGGCTGCGCAAAAAACCGTGCACCTCCCGGTGCCCGCGCAGGCGGGTCGCCAGGCAGGCCCAGCATGGTCCATCCCGGTCCGCCCTAAATACCGGACCAAAGAGCGGTTCGAGGCCGCGCGGCTGGACCGGCATCCACGGCCCCCTCGTATCCAGCTGGCGCCGGTTCACGTCGGCAAGGAGTTCGCCGAGGTAGTCGTCGCACACGATTACGGCCAGGTCGGGACCGGCGTCGTCGACCCGGACCCCTGCCCCCTCCAGGTGCCGTCGCAGTCGACCGTCGTCACCGGAGACTGCGACCCGCGTCTCCCTGAGCCGTCTTTCGACCCAGCGCGGCGACGCGCCGAGCGCCGACCACCAGGCCGCCCGTCTGCCGTCCAGGCCGTGTTCGGCGGAGACAATGTAGCCCTTGGCGGACAGCGCGGTCAGCGCTGCACGGACCTCGACCGCGTCGTGGTCGCCGGCCAGCGCCGCTACGATCGAGCCCTGCGGGTTCCCGCCGTCGAGTAACGGCAGCAGATCGCAATACAGCCTGCCGTGCAGAAGCGTGTTGAAAGCCTCCGAGACCAGCAGCGCCTGATCCTCGGCGATTGCGTGGAACCGCAGATGGGGTGTAAGCGCGGGCATCCCGACGGCGCCCTGGTCCGCGCGGGTGGTTCGGCCCAGTATCCCGCGCCGGGGGGCCGGTTCCGCCGCCATCTAGGAATTCCGCGCCATGCCGCCCGGCGCCGTCAGGCGCGCCAGACTTCCGACAGGCGTTCCAAGGCCTCGATGCAATGGGCGGTAGTGAGGGCCTCGGAGCCGTGCCCGATCTGTCCGACGACGCCCCACTTCAAGGTTTGGTCGCCGAACGCGAGCAGTTCGGGCCAACTGCCGTCGCCGTGCTGCCAACCCAGCAGCTCCTCCGCCAGGCGTTCTGCGTCGAGGATCTCAAGGCTGCCGATGTTGTAGAGCGCCGAAACCGCCTGGGCGGTCTGCAGGGCGTTGCCAAACCCTCCCCGCGCGTCGCGCAGGCCGAGGATTCGATCCGCCAGTACCGGGCGCAGCGAATCGAGGGCGGGTTCGGCGCGGACCACGGCCCGAGTGATCGCATAGTAGATCGCGACCGAGTCGGGATACCACTTCGACGAGCCCTCGAGGCGGTCCTCGGTCACCAGGGTCTCCAGCCATCGCCGGGCATCCCTGGTTTCCGGAACGTCGCCCAGGTAAGCAACCACGTTCGCGTTGACGACCGGATCGGCCTCGACGCGGAAGGTCGCAACTACGTCGGGTTCGTCATCGGCCAGCACCCAGGTCGCGAAGCGTCCGTCGTCATCGCGGTTCGCCAGCATCCCCGGAACGTTCCTCCCCAGCCATATCCAGGGGTGCATTCCGACGACCTGCGAACAGAGCGCCGAACTGTCAAGGTCCAGCGGCAGGTGTCGGTAGTAGCGCCACAAGCCGGGGTATTCGATCGTGTCGATCAGATAGGCCTGGGTCGCGGTGCAGATTGCCTTGGCCCGCGCCTCGCGCGAGCTCTGCAGGGCAAGGGCGCAGAGCGCCGATACAAACGGAGGCTTCTCGAAATGCCTCGGAATCCCCGGGTCGGCCACATTGAACCGGATACAGTGCCAGGCCCCGTTCTCGTCAATGGCCGATTCCAGGAAAGCCAGCCCGCGGCGTATCGCTTCCCTTGCCGCCTCCGCCAGCGCCGCGGAGTCGGCTCCGCTGCTTCGGATGCGCTCCGGTGGCGGGGTCGGTTGGCGAAGGGGCGGGGCAGGGTCGTGGAGTGTCCTGCGAAGAAACTCAAGCGACTCCGCGCCGGTCCTCGCCTCCTCCCGTTCGGCCTCGCTGAGCTTGTTGGGCGGCGGGATAACCAGATGAGTCGCCGCATACGATTCCTCGTGCACGTGAACCTCGTGGCCTTCGGCCAGCGTCACGCCGAGTTCCTTCGCGATGGTTTCCTTGGGTTTGCGGAGGAGGCGTTCGCGGAATCCGCTGTCCCTGGCTGCCCTTGATGCGAGGTCGCCGGCCACGTCCCTGGGTCCGTTCATCGAAGTCTTTCCGATGCGTTGTCTCCGAGAGCCTCGGGATGCTTTCCGCAATCGGCTTCCCGTACTTGTTGCAGCCGGCCGGGTCCTTGTTCCGCCGCCGAAGATGCGGTCGCGCCCGACCTGGTCAGCATGCCAATTCCGGGAAGATTCGGCGCGCGTTCAACGCCCGTCCCTCCAATTCTTCTCCGCGCGTCGATCTCTCCGTCGCCGGCGCGGTCGGTGTCCACGTCCGATTTAAACGATTTCGTAAGCGCATCCGGTACTCCCGGAGGTAGGCCCGCCCGAATCAGGCGACCTGCCTTCTGACCAGCTCTCTGAACGGTCCCTTGACCTCCATGAGTTCGTTGAAGGAGCCGGTCTGTACGACTCTTCCGGCCTGCAGCACGTAGATGCGATCGGCCTGTTCCAGCGTCGAGAGCCGGTGGGCGATGACTATGCGGGTGGAGGTCAGGGCGGTGAGGTTCCGCATGACCTTGGCCTGGCTCTCGTTGTCCAGCCAGTTGGTCGCCTCGTCGAAAAACATGATTCGCGGACTGCCGACCACCGAGCGCGCAATTGTGACGCGTTGGCTCTCGCCGCCCGACAGGACGGTCCCGCTGGTGCCGACCATGGTCATCATGCCCATCGGCATGGCCTTGATTTCTTCTTCGACATCGGCAATCCGGGCCGCCTGCCAAACCTCGTCGCCCGCCACTTCATAGTGGTGTCCGGCCAGGTTGTCCCAGATATCTAAGGGGTGGAGCCCGACCGACTGCGGCACCGCGCCAATTCTGCGGCGCAACTGCTTCAGGTTCAGATGCCGCAGATCGCGGCCGTCATAGTAGACCGCGCCGGCGTTGGGCTGGTCGAATCCAAGCGCCAGGCGGAAGAGAGTGCTCTTACCGGCGCCGGACTCGCCCGCTATCGCGACGAATTCGCCGGGGCGGGCGTGAATCGTGACGTCGTCAAGGGTCAACGGGCCGTCGGGATCGTAGCGGTAGGAAACGCGGTCGAAAAGGACTTCGCCGCCCAGGTATTCGACCGGGGCGCCTTCAACCTCGCGCTCGGGCACCGCAGCCAGCAGCGGGCGCATCTGGCCGAATGCCGGAAGCATCGCGGCGACCGCACCAATGGACTCACCGAGCCGCGCTACGGCGGACTGGAAAGCAATGAAGATCAGAAACACGACGAGAAATTCGGCGACCGGGACGCTCCCGTCGCCCGCGGCCGAGGCCGTCAACAAAAGGGCCCCGCCGGCAAGAAATGGGAGCGCGGCACCAAATGCCCGCGCGTGTCCCTCGAGCGCGCCCAGTTCAAGTTCGGCGCGTTTCTGTTCCCGGTAGTCTCGCGCCCAGATGGCAAATGCCGATCCTTCCGCATTTTCCACCCGCAGCTTGACGATTCCGCCCACGATTTGGAAGAGCCGGCCGGCGACGCGGCGCGCGGCGCCGATCATCCGCCCGTACGGCGGAATCTGGCCCAGACCGATGAAGACCGTGATCAGCAGCGAAACCAGGCTGAAGCCGAGCGCAACGGTCCCAAGCGTTGCATCCAAGAGGAAGATGACGCCAAAGACCGGAAGTAGGAACACGACCGAGAGCAGGCCGTCGGCGACTACCCCTTGCACGCCGTCGCGCAGGTTCTGAAATGTCATCCCTGACACGGCCAGGTCACCCGCCGGGTGGCGGTGCAGGATGCTCTGCGGCAGGCGCATGAGGCGATCCCAGAAGGCGGCTTCGACCTTTGACGCCGAGCGTCCCTCAAGCCGCATCATCGCCGTGCCCTGAAGCAGGTGCAAAAGCGCGCCCAGCATTCCGAACCCGGCCAGGGCCGCGGCCACGGCGTAAAGCGCACCGGCGGTCCCGCCTGCCGCCGCCTGATTGGCGACGAACCCGAGTGCGAGGGCGGGCGCTAGTTTGATCAGGCCCCCGGGAAGCCCGGTCACCAACAGCCGTGCCAGATCGGCGCCCGATCCGTGCAGCGCAATTTGCAGCAGGTCCGCCGGCTTCACGTTCTCCACTGGCAGCGGCCGGTAGAACATCCAAGCCTCTTCCGCCAGGGCAGCCGCGCGAACCGCGGTCACCCGGACGCTGCGCTTGCTGACCGGATCGAATTCCCGGTAGCGCCCGGACCATGCCGGCAGGAGCGCCACGGGCCGTCCGTCCTCGGCGCGGAATGCGAGCAGCGCGTTGCTGTCGCCGCGCCACCAGGCGCTTCCGGACGCCAGCCGCACGCGCCGGGCGCGTACGCCGGACGCATCGAGAACGTCGATGAGGTTGATCGGAGCCTCGGAGGATGCCGATCTCTCCGGGATCTTGAACTCGATTCCCTCGCGGCGCCCGATCGCCCGCAGGGCGTCCGCCAGCGATGTGTCCTCGACACTGGATTCCCGGTCAATCGGCTGATCGTAGATGTTGAACAGCCGCTGCCGCGCAGTTCTTTCGGCCGTGCGGCGGCTCGTGGTCCGCGCCCGTTCGAGGTTTGCCTCGTCGACCACGGCCAGTCGGCGGTTCAGCCTCTCAAGGGCGAAGGCGACCGCGTGAAAGGACGCGAGCGCCCCGAGCAGGGCGCCCTGGCGGGCCAGGGTTTCGGTCGACCTGCCCGAGAGCGTCACCGTTTCGAGGAGCGTGAGCCAGCTTGTCCGAGTCAGCGGAATTACCGCTTCGTGCGCTCCCTTCGCCGCGGCAATCTTGGCCTGGTCGACCAGATCCATAAAGAGACTGGCGCCGGGCGGTGGTTCAGAAACCCATACGACGCCGTGCCGCACGGAGAGCGTGGAAGGCGCCATAACCCGCGTCCGGCCGGGCTCGGCCAGCGCGGTAGGACGTGGAAGACGGCTCGCGTAACGCGAAAGAGTGTCCGTTATCTCGGTCAACCAGGTCTCGACCTGCTCAGCCAGCTCCGCCGGGTCGACCTCGGAGAGCGAGGAGGCCGGCAGGCGTTGCAGGACGGTGCCCGGCGAACCCTTGGCGATCAGGCTGAGTACGGTTTTTTCGTCATCGCCGCCCTCGTCCGGCGTCACGCCCGGCAGCAGCCGGCCGGATTCGCGCCGCAGCAGATGCTGCGGCGCCGCCCGTTGCACCCCGTCCTGGAATTCGACTACGAACAGGTTCACGGCGCCCCGGTCGATGTACCAGACAGAGTCCGGGTCGTCGAGCTGCACCGGCAGGTTGCCGGCGCAGGGCACGGAATCGCCGGAGCGAGCGGCGAGTTCGGCGATGGATGTGAAATGCACGTCGGGTTCGCCCATCAGCCGGACCTGACCAGCTTGTAGTACGTGCCTTCCCGATCCGCGATCAGCTCGTCGTGCGTTCCGCGCTGCACCTCCACGCCCTTGTCGAGCACGATGATCTGGTCGCAGTCGCGCACCGTGCTCAGCCGGTGCGCCACGATCAGGCAGGTGACGCCGCGGCGCCGCAAGGCGTCATCGACGTATTCCTCGGTGGCGGCATCGAGGGCGCTGGTCGCCTCATCCAGGATCAGCAACGTCGGATTGCCCACCAGCCCGCGGGCAATCTCCAGCCGCTGCCGCTGACCGCCGCTGAAATTCACGCCGCCTTCTTCGACCCGGGCCAAATACCCGTCCGGCCGGACCAGGATTTCGTCGTGGATCTGGGCATCCCGCGCCGCGGCGAATATGGTCTCGTCCGGGACGGCGGGGTTCCACAGGGTAATGTTGTCGCGCACGGAACCGGAGAAGAGCACAACCTCCTGGTCCACCATGGAAATCGACCGCCGCAGCACTTCCCGGGGAATCTCGTCGCGCGCTGAATGGCCGTCGAATAGGATTTCGCCCGTCCAGGGCTGGTACACGCCGGAGATCAGGCGCGCCAACGTCGACTTGCCCGAACCGCTGGGTCCGACTATGGCAACCCGCTGCCCGGGCCTTATCAGGAGGTTGAAGTCCTTGATCAGCGCCGGCCGGCTCTTGTTGAAACCGAAGGTGACGTCTCGCAATTCGAGCTGGCCGGCGAGCTGCAAACGGCCCTTGAATGTCGGGATCGACTCCGACTGGTGGTTTCGACGGCTCAGCGCCGGGTCTTCTGCGGTCCTGGAGATGTCCTCGAGTCGCTGCAGGTCCGTTTCGATGGCCTGCCGCTTCTCGGCGAACTCCAGGAAGCGCCCGATTGGCGCCAGGAACAACTCGGCCAGGACATAGAACGCGGCGAGCGCTCCCAGCGTCATTTCCCCGGCCAGGACCAGGCTTCCTCCGATACCCACGATCGCCGCGCCCCTGAGTGCGGCGATCAGGCCCGGCAGCGCGGCGTTCAGGGAACCCAGCTCGGCGTAGCGCTGGCGCGCCTGCAGCTCGCGCGCCTGATGACCGCCCCATCGCGAAAAGAAGCGGTCGTCCGAGCCCGTGATGCGCAGGTTGTCGGCGTGATTGAGCATCTGCATGCCGACGCCGATGAGCAGTCCCTGTTCGCGTCTCATCGCCTGGCTGCGGACAGCCCTGGGCCCATTCAGAAAATGCACCAGCACACCGTGCAGAACGGCCAACACGAGCACGACCAGGGTGAGCCGGACTTCATAGGCCAGCATGGCAATCACCAGCACCGTGCTCATTCCCATGTCGATAACGAGCACCAGGAACTGTTCGGTCAGGTTCCTTGAGATCCTGTCGATCGACGAGACGCGGTCGGTCAGATCGCCCACGAGCCGGTGTTCGAAGAACTCGACGGGCAGGCGCAGCAGCCGCGACAAGCCTCGCGAGTAGCCCATCACCGAAATCCGGACGGCGAGTCGTTTCAGGAGGCGATGCTTGAAGAGGGACAGGCCGTAGGCGAGGACGGCGCCGCCAAACAACGCCGCCACGAGACCGCTCCAGGGCCCGCGGCCTTCCCGCACTTCGTCCACGAATATGCCAAGCGACGCAGGTACGACCAGGGCTAGCAGCGTCAGCATGAGACCGCAGGCAATCACCCAGGCAAGCGCCCCCCAGGATCCGGCCAGCAAGGTGCTGAGCTGCCCGAACAATCCGGGCCGTTTGCCGCCGGGCTCAAAATCCGGGCCCGGGTTGAATCGGAGCGCGATTCCGCTGTAACCCCTGCCGAACTCTTGAGTCGACAACCTGCGCCGGCCCGTGGACGGGTCGTTCAGGTAGAAGTTGCGGTTATCGAATCCCTCAAGGACCACGAAGTGGCTGAACTGCCAAAACACGATCAGCGGCAATCGCAACTTCTTCAGCTGCGCGGCGCTCAAGCTGAGTCCGCTGCATTCGAGACCGTAGTGTCTGGCGGCGCGCACGATGCTCGCCGCGCTGCTGCCGTCTCGACTCACCTCGCATTTTTCGCGCAATTCGGTCAGCGGGACCCAGCGACCGAAATAGGCAAGGATGCTGCCGAGGCAGGCTGCGCCGCATTCTGAGGCATGCATCTGCAACAGGATCGGCGTGGTCAGCTTTTGCTTTTGGAGGCCCGATGCAGCCTTCGCGCCGGCCCCCTTGATGGGGATCAGGGGCAACTTATGTTCACCTCAGTCGCAGGAATGCGACCGGGGATTGCGTCCCGGTTTCGATGACCACCCGGCAATCCCGACCGACTATGGAATCCGGGTCGCGGCTTTCGCCTAGCGCGATAACGACGCGGTGCACGGACACTGGCGCCGCGGGTTCTAACACCACCGGCAGTTCGGACAAGCTATCAGCGGAAATTGCCGAAACGACTCCGCTAATCGGGTCTGCCGTTCCCAATTCGATCACCGCTGGCATCCCTGGTTCGATTGCGGGCAGACTGTCGTTCTCAATCCAGACAAGCGCCTGCACGGATTGGCCGGCCGCGGACGGGTGTTGGCCAACTTCCACGAGGACGCCATCGACAGCCAGGGCGCGGTCCACGCTGCCGAAGAAAAGCCATGCGACGAAGGCGGCCAGCAGCAGAGCGGTGACGGTGACAAGCAGACGCTCTCGCGGTGTTGAAACGGTCAGCAGCCGGTCGAGTTGTTCGCGTTCTTCCTTTGCTTCGGCAACAGTGTTGTGAAAGGAATCAAATGGGTTATTGAACACGACCCCGCATAGCTTCCTCGCTTAGCCCAAGCAACGATAGTGCAAATCTTATGTCAGATTGAGCCCGCTTAAGGGGGAATCTCGCACCGACCGGTGCGCGGTTCGGCGGTTCGGACATGCGCTATTCAGGTAGGGCGGAGTCGCCGGCTAGTGCATCCGGGCGAGACCCCCGCGGAAACGGGGGCGTCCGCGGGCCACATACGGCCGGGACGGCCGCCCGCCGACCCGGTCCGGGGCCAGATTCGCAGGTGGCAGTCAATTCTGCACGGCGGTACGCCGGGCGAAACCGACGTCGGGTCAATAAACATACATAATGAACCCAAAAGCGTTGAGCAGCTACGGAATTAACGCCTTGTGATGTCAAGGGTCGGGCGGCGCAGCCCCGAAGCGGCGCTGTCGGCGAGCGGGCAGACTATCGAGCCATCGGTCTGGAACGCGCTCCCGCACTTTATTCCGCTGCTGGCGTTTCCACTGGTCCTGTTGGCCGCCACATATGCCGGCTGGTGGTTCGTGGGCCCGATCGCGTTCATCATGCTCGCCGACCAGTTCGACAAGGTCTTCGGGCTGGAAGAGCGGAACATGGATCCGACCACAACCAGCGAGAGCCAGTTGTATCTCTACAACCTCTCGCTTTGGATCTGGGCGGTGTTGTGGCCCCCGGTGTTCATTTATTCGTTGTGGCAGACGCTGGTGGCCGGCCACATGGCCGCCTGGGAGGTATTCCTGATGGCCGGCGTGCTGTTCTCAACGGCGCAGACGGTGTTTATCGTCGGCCACGAACTGGTCCACCGGCGCGCTGTCTGGGAACGCCGCCTAGGCGAGTTCCTGCTGGGTTCGGCCTCCTACCCGCACTATGCGACCGAGCACGTTTACATCCACCACCCCCACGTTTGCACTCCGCTGGATCCGGGTTCGGCGCCCAAGGGAGTCAGCTTCTGGCAATACCTGATTCCGGAAGTGTCCAACAACTTGATCGGGGCCTGGGAATTCGAACGTAGGCGGCTGGCGCGCCGGCGGCTGCCGACGATTCACTACACAAACGCGTTCTGGCGCTACGGACTGGGCCTGGCCTTCTGGTACGGGCTCATCATTTGGATGGGCGGGATCCTGGCGGCGCTGGTATTCGCCATCCTCTGCGCCGGCGTCGTCATATCGATGAAGATGAGCAACTACGTCCAGCATTACGGCCTGCGGCGGATCCGGATTCCCCCCGGCCGGTTCGAACCGGTCCAGCCGCGGCACGCCTGGAGTGCCGCCTACAAATTCGCCAACTGGCTGTACTACAACATGCAACGCCACGCCGATCACCACACATCCAACCGGCGCTATCCGCTGTTGCAGCACCGCGGCGCCAGCGAGTCACCGCAGCTTCCCGGCAGCTACGTCGAGATGAATGGCCTGGCTCTTTTCCCGAACCGCTGGTTCAGAAAGGTCGACCCACTGCTCGACCAACAACGCACCCAGTTCTATCCCGAGATTGACGACTGGAGCGCCTACGACAGCCGGGCGTTTGCGAAGCGTCCCGACGCATTCGACGCGATCGCCGAAATCCATGCCGCCTCCCCGCGTCTGGCCGGTTGGGTCAACCGCTCCCCGGAGCTGCTCGACAAGCTACGCGACCACGAGTTCACCGACCTCGAACTGCCTGAAGGGTTCGGACCGGATCCGGAGTACGAGGCGATCGCCCGCCGCGGCTTGGCGCGGCTCTACTGGACCCGCGAACTGGGCCTTGCCGAAATGAAGGACCAGCTCGAAGACATCCCGGTCCAGGACGCCACTGAAGCGGTTGAGACCGCGCGGGAGTGGTCGAATGGCAAAGTGTTCCAGATCGCCGTGCACGTAATGCGCGGCAACCTGTCGGTGACCGAAGCGGGCACGGCGCTCGCACGCGTGGCCGAGGCATCGGTCGCCGCCGTGCTAGCGGCGGTCGAAGAGGATTTTGCCGACCGCGGTGCTCCGCGCACCACCGGCGGCGTCGCGGTCGCAATGGAAGGCCCGCTCACCGGCGTCGGGGCCATGCCGGGGTCAAAACTGAAAGTCCGCCTGGTGTACGACGGAGGTCCCTTCAAGCACTATCGCGCGATTTGCCGCCGCTTCGCAAAGGCGCTTAGCGGGCTATCGCAGGAAAACCTGCTGCTGGCGCCGGTCCAGCGCGGCGAAATTGGTGATCTGTGTTCCTTAGCAGAGTTCGAGGAACAGCAGCGGAAAGGCGCAGCGGGTCGGGAACTTTGGACGCTGGACAAAGCCCGTTGCGTATTCGTATACGGCGACGTCCGCATCCACGAGCGGTTCGACCATTCGGTGCGAAATCGCCTAGCAAGCGGCCCCGCCCGCGACGGATTGCTGGCCCATTTGCGTGACGTCGCCGCCGGGGGCAACGGAACGGACCGCCGCCCGCTGGACGCGGGCGCGGACGGTCTCCGGGACATAGTCCGCGCCGCCTTGCTCCTGAAAATGGTCACCGGCTCTGAAGGGTTCGATGCGGTCGGAAGTGACCCGGCTCCCATATTTGGCGCCGCGGCCGACCGCGGATTGATTGCCAGGGAAACCGCGGAGCGGTTAAGCAAAGCGGCGGCGTTTTGGCAGAATCTGCACGGTTCGCTGCGGATCATCGCCGACGACGATTTCTCAATCGAAACGGCGAAACCCAAGGTCAAATCTGCGATTGCCGATTCCTGCCGCCAGCCTGACTTTGAGGCGCTCTTGTCGGGGATTTCCGAATCCAACGCTGATACCGCTGCCGGTCTTGCCGCGCTGGTGAATGAACTGCACCGCTCCGATGCGACCTGATCCGACCCGAAGCTTGACTTGTTGAAACCCCGGGTCCGCAGGGCCGCCCAGCCCGGATTCGTTTCAGGGCAGTCGCGAACCGCGGTCGTGCGACCGCGCGCGCTCGTTGCCAGACGGTAAGGTCGAGCCGGTCGCAACCAGGGTTTCCCGATGAAGCGGCGGCCGCGAATTGATCGATAACGCGCCCGTCGGGGCTTCGCCCGAGCCGGCCGGGGCCCGGCGCATCGGCCGGTACGAGGCGTACGTCGTCGTATTCGCCGCCAGCGCCATTACCCTGATCATCGAAATCGTCGCCGCCAGAATCCTGGCGCCCCACATCGGCGTTTCGGTCTACACCTGGACGAGCGTGATCGGGGTGATCCTGGCCGGCATCAGCCTGGGTAACTGGCTCGGCGGCATGCTGGCCGACCGGGCCGCCTCGCGCGCCCTCCTGGGACTGATCCTGCTGGCCGGCGCGGCCGCCACCCTGCTAATCCTGCCGCTGGCCCAGCTCGCGCCGGATTGGGTTAGCCAGGCGCCCCTGCTGCTCAGGATCGTCCTGCTCACCGGATTGCTGTTCCTGGCCCCGGCCTTGGTCCTGGGTATGGTCTCGCCAATGGTCGTCAAGCTGACGCTCTCCGACATCTCGGTTACCGGCAACGTAGTCGGCCGGATTTACGCTGTCTCCACGGCCGGGGCGATCGTCGGGGTTTTCCTGACCGGGTTCGTGCTCATCCAGGCCCTTGGGTCGCGGGAAACCCTGCTGGCGCTGGCAGTGTTCACCGCGATGATGGCGATCGGGACGGGTCGTCTGTGGCAGATTCCCGGCAAGCTGATCGCGGGGATCCTGCTGCTGGGCGCGCTGGGAGTATTCACCTGGTCGCAGCAGTCGTTTGCGAGCGGGTGCATCGCCGAAAGCAACTACTACTGCATCAAGGTCTGGGACCGGGAACTGGAAGACGACGATCCGGTCAGGGTGCTGGCCCTGGATCGCCTGGTCCACAGCTACTCCCGGCCGGACGACCCCACGTACCTGCATTACAGCTACCAGCGCGTGTTCGCCGCGGTAGCAGAAATCGTCGCCGAGGAAAATCCCGAGTTTTCGTCGCTATTCGTCGGCGGCGGGGGCTACGAGTTGCCGCGCTTTTTCGATGCCGTCCATCCCCAGAGTTCGGTCGAAGTGATCGAGATCGATCCGCAGGTTACCGCCACCGCCCGTACCTATCTGGGCCTGGACCGTGCCCCGGACGTCGTCACGATCAACGAGGATGCCCGAATGGCACTTCCGCGGCGTCGGGCGGACTCCGTCGACCTGGTGATCGGCGACGCCTTCAACGACCTTTCGGTGCCCTACCACCTCACGACGCTGGAGTTCAACCAGGAAATCCAGCGAGTTCTTGCGCCCGACGGCATCTACGCGGTAAATATCGTGGACGCCCCCGGCCCGGGAATGTTCCTGCGATCCTTCGTCCACACGCTGCAGCAGACATTCAACGACGTGGCGGTCATGCCGGTGACGTTCGGGCTCGATTTCCAGGACCGAATGTCAATCCTGGTGCTGGCCTCCGACGAAACCATCGACCGTGCTGGTCTTAATTCGTTCTTCCGAAGCGTGAGACTGCGGTCGGAGGGCAGGGTGGTTTCGGAACGGGATCTCGCCGACTGGATGGCCCAGCGCGAGCCGGTCCTGCTTTCGGACAACCATGCGCCGGTGGACAATTTCCTGGCACCGCTGTTCCTGAAGCGCGCCTAGCCGACTCCCTTGCGCGGGGATTCGGAGCGCCGATCAGCCCGGTATACGGCATAGATAATTCTTGGCGGACCGGGCCCATAGCTCAGTGGTTAGAGCGGCCGGCTCATAACCGGTTGGTCGTTGGTTCGAATCCAACTGGGCCCACCGGAACCCGGGCTCCGGGTTCTTGCAGACCAGTCCAATTACGCAGTGCGCCAACAGGGCAATGAACGTGACTTCGGACAGTTCGCCGGGAAAATCGGCCGAGAAAAGCGATCCTTCCGAGAATGTTTCCGGTGGCGCGAAACCGGTCCTGCTGTCCGGTGGCAATCCGCAAATCGCCAAGGGCGACGGCGACGGACCGGTGCAGGCCTACATCGCCGCCATGCCGGGCTGGAAACGCGCCGTCGGGCGACGGCTCGATCAGTTGATTAATGAAACCGTGCCGGGAGTGCGCAAGGCGGTGAGGTGGAATACGCCCTTTTATGGCGTGGACGGCAACGGGTGGTTCCTCGGCTACCACTGCTTCACCCGGTACGTAAAGGTCACTTTTCTGCGCGGCGGATCGCTTCAGCCAATCCCGCCGGTCGCATCAAAGGACCCCAACGTGCGCTACTTCCACGTCCACGAAGACGAGGAAATCGACGAAGAGCTCGTAACCGACTGGATCCGCCAGGCGGCGGCGCAACCCGGCGAATTTTTGTTCTAGCTCCCGGAACGGCGCTTACCCGCTCGGACTCGCGTTCGCGAGCCGAATTCCTTCCCGGACTGGCCAACTCGCCGGCCTGACTGGCAACCAAACCCGGCCCCGGCGGTCCCGATGCGTGGCGGCGCGTCATACGCGATAGTCCCCAATGGCGGCCGGTGCCCTTTTTCGGCCCCGTGCGAATCCACTGGGTCAGACGACGGATCCTGCTCGGCGGCGCCGGGCCGAATCGAGCCGGTCGGGCTTGCAAATTGCTAGGGGCTGAACCTGAACGGCGGGTAGCGGTCGGTCGTAAGCAGGAACGCGTAGGCGGTCACCCTGGTCCCCCAGCGAAGCAGGCCCTCGATGAAGGTAAAGGCCAGGCGCGGGTAATTGCCGGTGATAAGGATCGCGAACCAGACGACAACCACCACCAGGAACGCGAACGAAGACAGCACCGCCAGGATGATCAGGTGCGGCAGCGCCAGGATCCACTTGACCAGTGGCAGGAATCGATTCAATTCGCTCTCGGCATCCGGATAGGGGATCTCGATGTGTACGGCTTGCTCTTCGTCGGTCGACGGATATTCGTCTCGCATCAGAAGGAGGTAGGCGCTCACCCGGGTGCTGAACCGCAACAACTCGAGGTTCCAATCGAACCACCAGCGCGGGTACTTCTGGCGGAACAGGATCATCAGAAGCGGTCCGGCAATAAGGGCCCCGCCGGCCATAACCGCACCCGCATATTGGTCAAATTGCGGTTCACCGGACGTGGTGTAGCCACCAACTACAGCCAGAACGACGGCTATGGGGATTGCCAGGATGATCCTGAACAGCGTCTTCAGCCGATCGGTGGTATCCGGGTAATCGACGGAAAGTTGGACCGGGTAATCGTCAGGCACTCACATCATCCTTCCGCTTAACTTTTGCGTCCGCGCAGGGCCACGGCCGCGGCAAGGGTACTGGGTACCCCTGCAGCTGATTCTCGCGGCAACATGCTGAGGCGATCGCATTGCGCGGCGGCCGTTTGGCGGCCGGGTCGGCGAGTGGGCAACCGGCGGGTTCTAACCCCTTGATACTTTTCGCCCAAAAAGCTCTAACATCTAGGGCGATATGCGGCGGGGTAGCTCAGAGGTAGAGCAGGAGACTCATAAGCTCTTGGCCGTCGGTTCGATTCCGACCCCCGCTACCGGTGACGCGGTCTGCGGCGCGCAACCGCCGGCAGCATCCGGTGAACCAACTTGCCGAAGTGGCGGAACTGGCAGACGCGCGGCGTTCAGGGCGCCGTGCTCGTACGAGCGTGTGGGTTCGAATCCCACCTTCGGCACCAATACCGGAAACAAACTCAGGGAGATAGCGGACGATGCGGATCCAGCTTCTCTGGTATCCGGACTGTCCTTCGCATCCGCAAGCGCGAGAAATGCTGGCGCGGACGCTCAAGGAACTGGGAATGGATGCGACCGTCGAAGAGATCTGCGTTCAAGATTGGGAACAGGCCCGCGAACACCGGTTTCCGGGATCCCCGACGTTTCGCATCGACGGGGTTGACATAGACGAGGACGGCGCCGCGGCGATGGGCGTGGCCCTCACCTGCCGGACTTATGACCGGCCCGGCTCGGGATTCGGTCCACTGCCCGCCAAAGGCCAGCTGGCGGAAGCGATCCGGCGGGCCGCTAACCTTTAAGACCGGAAATTAGTACCGCGCCGCGACCGCCGGCGCGGCCCGCCGCAGACTCACGGAAAGGCGAACAATGCCCCTAGCTCTCGGATCTTCAGCCCCCGATTTCTCCCTGCCCGCAACCACCGGCGAGACGGTTGCGTTGGCCGATCTGGGCGACGGACCGCGGCTGATCGTATTCACCTGCAACCACTGCCCATACGCCAAAGCCTGGGAAGGCCGCCTGATCGAAATCGGCAACGATTACCGCGGTCGCATCGGGATGGCCGCGATCTGCTCGAACGACGTTGCCAACTATCCGGCCGACAGCTTCGAGAAGATGCGTGAACTGGCCGCGGCCCACTCCTACTCGTTCCCTTACCTGCACGACGAATCACAGGCGGTGGCGAGCGCCTATCAGGCCCAGCACACCCCGGAAGTATTTCTATTCGACGCCGGAGGGTCGCTGGTGTACACCGGCGCGGTCGACGACAGCGTCGAAGCCGCCGAGGCCAGCGCCAGCTATCTCCGCGATGCCATCGACACGGTTCTGGCAGGCGGTTCGCCCCAGGTAGCATCCACCAAAGCGGTGGGCTGCACCATCAAATGGGCGGCCTGACCGCCTAACGATCGCCGCCGACCGACCGGCGGCGCCGCCCGGTCAAGTCGGCAGGCGGGCCTTGGAGATCTCCAGGCGATCGCGGCTGCCCAGTTCGGGGAACCGCTCGCCCGGAAGGGTCTGGTACCAGTAGGCCACCGATGAGATGTCGTCCTGCAGGGGCAGGTAGCGACGCTCGGGGCGGTTACGCCAGCCCAGCGCCTGGATGGTCACCCGCAGGCGCCGGCGAAACCGCACCGGGTCCATGACGTGGAAGCGGTACATTGCGAACCGGCGGTTCTGGTTGTACGTCGCGGTCGAATCCTCCACTACCCGCACGCCCAGGAACGGTGTCGAGTAATCGACGTAACGTCCTCCGACATCCCAGTTGTAGGCCCCGCCGAAATAGTCCTCCGTACCGGTCCCGCAGATGGTGGGGAATTCCCCGTCATCGTCGATGAAGAACTTGATCTCGCCCTCGCCCCACCAGCCGTCGTCGTTGGGCTGCCAGCCCATCGAACAGCCGACCAACTGGCCCTGGCCGCTGACCCCGTCCAATATCGTGTGGTCGGTTTTGTAGGGGAGCGGATTTGAGCGGCGGAACTGGGCGTGGAAGTAGGCTGCGTCCTCGTCGACCTGGGTCAGGACGTAATTGATCTGGTAGTAGCAGGGTACCTGCTCGGACGCCCGGTTTTCGATGGTTATCCGGGCGCGCCTGCGGAAGGGCATCTCCCAGAAGCAATTGACCCCGTTGTTGGGGTTGACCGAAACCGGCAGGGCATTCACTTGCGAGAACTTCTCCCACGGCTGGGCAAAGAAATCGCAAACCGGCACTTCGACCGAGGGGTGCTCCTGATCGTCCCAGTAGAAGCGCAGGATGCACTCGCGGCGCACGATACGTCCGGCGAACCACATGCTCTGGATCGCTCCCGGACCTGCGATGTCGGCCAGCTCGAAAACTTCGCCGGATTGGATCCAGACCGCCGGGGCGACCTTCCAGCCTTTTCCCAGGTCGGCTGCCGCCTCGGCCCCGTAACCCTCCGTGGCCATTCCGCCGCGGCCGGGCGATCCGTCGGGGTTCTCGGCGCTGATCGACCGCGTCTGCGCGTCGGAAAGCCGCGCCAGATTGCCCAGGTGCAGACCCAGTCCGTTGAAACCGCCCATAGCAGAATCCCTCTAAAAATCTTGTGCGTAGTAATGCGCCGGCGGGAGCATCCGCATGGATTATCGAGCCAGCTTCACCGCCGTACCGTAGGCGACTATCTCGGCCGCACCCTGGGCCAGGGTGGACGTGATGAAACGGGTCGCCAGGATCGCGTCGGCGTCCAGCGCCACGGCCTGTTCCACCATGCGGTCGATCGCCTGCTCGCGGGAATCGGCCAACAGCTTGGTGTACTCGTCAACTTCGCCGCCGACGATGTTGCGCAGCCCGGCCATGATGTCGCGCCCGATGTGCCGGGCCCGGACCGTGTTGCCACGCACCAGTCCGAGCGATTCGCTCACCTCGCGCCCGGGCAGGCTCTCGGTAGTCACTACTATCAATGCTTTACCTCTCCAAAGTCTTCGCGCCGGTTGCGCCTGACCTGCTGGATCAACACCGCCGCGAGCAACAGCAGTCCGCCCGCCCCCAGCGCCGGCAGTCCTATTCGCACCGCCAGCGGGACATCGGGGTCGCCAATCACTTCTGAAATCAGCAGGAACGCCCAGTAGCCGCCGAGGAGTGCCGCGCCGGCGATCAACAGTACCAGCCCGGCGTGCAACAGGATCTTTGCGGCTTGTTCGACTTGTCCTCGCCTCGGGGCTGGCGACGTTTGAATCATGCTCGTGACGGCAAGGCAATTCTCCCACCGCCGCCCTGCCGGGTGCCCGGGAAGCACCTAAAATGCCCCGGGCCCATAGCTCAGCTGGAAGAGCGCCTCAATGGCATTGAGGAGGTCGTCGGTTCAAGTCCGATTGGGTCCACCGATTCCCTGAATCGGCCGCCCTTGCTCGCCTGCCGGCGCAACCGCGCGAAAGTCCGCCACAAATTGCCGGCCGACTCGCACAAGCAGTCGTCCGCGGACCTTCAGAATCTGGGGTTCGCTCGGCCCGTCCTCGCGCTCAGGCGCAGGCCGGGTGTTTGCCCGACCAGCGGTTATAGGAGGGGTCGGCGTGTCCCGCCAAGCGGGCGCGGGCCTGACGCCAGAGACCGGCCCAGACGGCCGGGTCGTCCAGTTCCGATTCAGGATGCCGGCGGCTGCGGGCCACAAATCCAGGGAAAACCGGCCGGCCGGTGTGCTGCCCGGTCGGGTTGTAACGCAGATCCAGGCTCCAGCGAATACGGTCGCTGCGGTTGGGCAACGACCCGTGGCAGGTCAGGCGGTGCATGAATAGCGCCCCTCCGCGCCGCATCGGAACCGGAACCGCATCGCCGATGCGGAACAGTTCGTCCGGAATTCCGAGTGTTGAAGGCGAGGTCGCGGTCCCGCCGGGGCAGTGAACTTTCAATCCTTCGCGGTGACTGCGCGGGACCAGGTGCAGGCAGCCGGCGGCCTCATCGGCGTCCCAGACTGGTATCCAGACGGTGAGGATTTCCGATTCGTCGGCGTCGGCGGTTACCACCCCGCTGTCCTGGTGCCAGGGCGTGGCGCCCAGCTGCACGATTCCGGTATCGGGGTTCTTGGGAGTCAGGTGCTCCGGAGGCTTGATGCGCACGTGCTGGGTCGGGTTCGAATAAATCTCGGACCCGATGATCGACTCCACCGCGTCAAGCAGCGGCGGGGCGGTAAGAACGTCGAAAGCGGCCGGACCGTGCCACATCGGCGTTTCCATCGTCACCCCCTTCTGGGGCAACGAGAAGTCAAAGTACTGGGAGTGGACCTGCCCGCTGTCCTGATAAATACGGGTCAGCCGGGTCCCGAACTCCATCCCGGCGTAGGTGGACCGGATCTGGCCGTCGCTGAGCAACTGCCGCGCCAGATCGTCCAGGCGGCATTCGTACTCGGCAACCAGCGGATCGAGGTAGGTCTCCGGGTCGAGCAGGTCCTCGACGACCAAGAAGCCTTGCTGCCGGAACTGGGAAAGTTGTGGTTGATCGAGTCTGGCCATGAATCCGACTTTGCTCCACCTCTTAAATGCCCGCGCCATTCATGCTGGATTCATTCTCGCCAATGAAATCCCGAGGATCGAAATTCCTCTTTCAACGGCGATCCCGGGATCAGTGAAATCCGGCCGGGCCAACGGTCCGGACGCGCGTCTTTTTGCACCATTTAGTAGCATCGCCTACCCAATAGTGGAGCCAATTACTCCCCCGCGCCGCCATTTGGCGGGCACCCGATCGCCGGGCAAAACTGCTGGAGGCAGCATGCGACCCAATCGCAAATTCCTGATCCTTTTGTCCGGCCTCGCGGCAGCGCTCCTGATTGCCTGCAACGGCGACGATCCAGCACCGGCGGCGCCTGCTGCGCCGGCTGCCCCGCCGGCCGCGGCGGCCACCGTCGCGCCCGTCGAAACCGTAGCCGCCACCACCCAACCCGCGGCACCGGCGGTGCCCGAGCCCAAAGACAGCGCCCCCGCGCCGGTCGCCACGCCGGCCACCCTGGAGCCCGAACCCGAGCCCGAACCGGTTGCCCCTGAACCGGAACCCGCGCCCCCGGCGGTGGTGACCGGGCCCCTGGACGGAATCGCCGTTCCGGCGCCGTACGATCCGCGAAATCGGGATTCGATCCTGGCCCGGTACGTGGACGACAAGGCCCGATTCGAAGCGGTCCTGGCAACCGATTCGCCGGTGCTCTGGGTCACCGACGCAATCTGGTGTCCCAAGTGCGGTGCGGTCCGACCCCACGTGCGCGAACTCATGGACGAATACGCCGGCCAAGTCCACTTCCTGATCATGGATTACGACGATCCCGACCTCTCTTCGTACCGCAGAGATTTCAATGCCGGAAATCATCCGTCCCTGTCCGGGGTCCGCGGCGGCGTATCGGTCAAATCGCACCAAGGCGTGGCCAGCAAGGAGCAGATCGTCGCCCTGATCGAGGCCGCGATCGCCGCCTGACCCCATCTGGCGCCGCGGGGCGGTTAGCCCAGGATCGCCACTCCCGGCAGGACCTTGCCCTCGAGCAATTCCAGCGACGCTCCGCCGCCGGTTGAAACGTGGTCGAACCGGTCCGCCAGGCCCAGCGACATGACCGCCGCGACCGAGTCGCCGCCGCCCACGATCGAATAGGCCCCCGATTCGGCGATCGCTCGCGCAACCGCGTTGGTACCAGCGGCAAAGGCCGGCACCTCGCACATTCCCATCGGACCGTTCCAGATGAGGCTGCCGGCGTCGGCAATGCGTTCGGTGAATCTGGCGATCGTCCGTGGCCCGATATCCAGCATCATCTGGTCTTTCGGGATTGCACCGACGTCGACGCTCGACGCTTCGCCGGAATTGCCCGGATCGGAGGCAACGACGGCATCCTCGGTGACCAGGATGTCCACCCCTTTGGCAGCTGCGGCGGCGGCGACCGCCGAGGTCTGCTCGAGCATCTGACGCTCCAGCAGCGATCTCCCGACGCCAATCCCCCGCGCGGCCAGGAAATTGCCGGCCATGGCACCGCCGATCAGCAGCGAATCGACCCGGTCGAGGAGGTTTTCGAGCACGCCCAGCTTGGTCGAAATCTTGGCCCCGCCGATGATCGCCACCAGTGGCCGGCGGGGGGATTGCAGGGCCCCTGACAGCGCCGCGACCTCGCTCTGGACCAGGAACCCCGGATAGGCGGGCAGGTATTCGGCAATGCCGACCACCGACGCGTGGTGGCGGTGACAGGCGCCGAACGCATCGTTTACGAAAACGTCGCCCGGGGCCGCCAGCGCCCGCGCGAATTCCGGGTCGTTCGCCGTTTCGCCGGCGTGAAATCGAACGTTTTCGGCCAGGACCAGTCCGCCCGGGCGGACTCGGTCGATCGCGGCCCGCATGGCGGGTCCAATGCAGTCGGCGGCGAATTCGACCTGGCAGCCGCACGCCGCGGCCAACGGCCCGACCAGCAGCCGGAGCGACATCTTCGGATCCGGCCGTCCGGACGGGCGTTTGAAATGCGAGTACACCACGACCTTGGCCGCCCGCTTGATGAGGAAGTCGAGCGTCGGGGCGACCGCGCGCAGTCGCGTGTCATCGAGGATGGAGCCGTCTTCGGCGGTGGGTACGTTCAGGTCCGCCCGAACCAGTACCACGCTGCCGGCGAGCGGCGCCGCGTGCAAATCCCGCATCTTGATTGGATCCGCTTCAAAACGCCCGGGCGGGCGTCAGTTTTGGGCGGTGTCGCACCCGATCAGGTTCACCACGTCGGCAAGGCGGGACGCATAGCCCCACTCGTTGTCGTACCAGGCGGCGATCTTGGCCAGGTTTCCGCCGACCACCATCGTGCTGGCCGAATCCACGATCGAGGAGTGCTCGTTGCCCTTCAGGTCGGCTGAGACCAGCGGCTCGTCGGAGACGTCCAGGATCCCGGACAGGTGGTTCTGGGAGGCGGCGCGGAGGGTGCGATTTATTTCATCGGCGTCGGTCTCGCGGTCAAGTTCGACCACGAACTCGACGATTGAAACGGTTGCCGTCGGAACCCGGTAGGCTGCCCCGTCCAGGCGTCCGTTCAGGTCGGGAATAACCTGTCCGATCGCCCGCGCCGCACCGGTCGCGGCGGGCACGATGTTGCCGCCGGCCGCGCGCGCGTCGCGAAGGTCGCTGGTAGCCGTATCGACCAGCGACTGCGACGAGGTGTAGGCGTGCACCGTAGTCATCTGCCCCTTGCGAATTCCGAAGTTGTCGTGGACGACCTTGACCGCGGGAGCGAGTCCATTCGTGGTGCAGGAGGCGTTCGAGACGATGCGGTGGCTTGCGGGGTCGAAGTTTTCATCGTTCACACCGAGCACGATCATCACGTCGGCGTCCGAAGAAGGCGCCGAGATCACGACCCGTCGGGCGCCCGCGGCCAGGTGGCGTTCGGCGAATTCGCGCTTGGTGCCCACGCCGGTGGCCTCGATCACGACATCTATCCCCAGGTCCCGCCAGGGCAGGTTGGTCCAATCTCGCTCGGCGTAAATGTCGATTCTTTCGCCGTCGACGATCAGGGATCTGCCGTCGGCCGAAACGGTCCCGTCATAGGGACCGTAGTTGGTGTCGTACTTGAGCAGGTGGGCATTGTGCGCGGGATCGGTCAGGTCGTTGATCGCCACGATCTCGATCCCCGGATAGCGTTTGCGAAGGGAGCGGAAACACAGGCGGCCGATTCGGCCGAAGCCGTTGATGGCTACGCGCATGCGGGCGAGTCCTAGCAAAAGGGGGTGGAGCGGATCCGAGCGCCGGCGGCGTTAAGGCGGCGGTGTTGGATGGGCGCTGCGGTGAGTTATCAGATTTCAGGTGCGGGAAATTTTATATGCAGTGGCGGCCGCGCCGGCCATTTCGAATCAGCGCGTGCGGGCGCTGCGGGTGCTGCCCTCCAGGTTGCCGTGCAGTTCGATCACGGGCGAGCGGGTCTGGCCCTCGGCGGCGAAGTAGATCTGGAATATAGTGCTGGCCAACAGCTCGGAGTCGTGATGAACCGGAAGCTCATGGCTGATGACCGAGTCGGTAAAGGTCTCGTATCCGCGGGCAACCAGCTGCGCCTGGTGGCTGGCCGAAGCCAGAACGAACGACCGGTTGCGGGCGGCCGCCGGCAGCTGCGGTGCGGTGTCGCTGTTGACCAGGATGAAGTCGAAAAGATTGGGACCGACGTGGTCCTCGATGGCCTGCACGTGGTCGAGCAGGTCAAAGCTCTCGGTCTCGCCGGGCTCGGTAGTCACGTTGACGACGAACAGCTTCATCGCCGGCGACTGGCGCACGGCGGCGGCGATCTCGGGGACCAGCAAATTGGGCAGGATCGACGTGTAGACGCTGCCGGGGCCGATCACAATCAGATCCGCCGCCAAGATCGCGCTGACCGCATCGTCGTTGACCACCACCCGGCTGGGATGCAGGTACACCCGCTGGATTCGCCGGCGACTGGAGCCGATGCGCGACTCGCCGATGACGGTGGTGCCGTCGACCATTTCGGCGGCAAGATGCACGTCCGAGGCCGTCGAGGGAGTAACGCTGCCGTGAATCCGCAGAACCTCGGACAAGCCTTCCACGCCCCGCTCCACGCCGCCGGCGATGTCGCGCATGGCGGCGATGAGGAGATTTCCCAGGCTGTGCCCCTGGAGCCCGTCGCCGCGCCGGAAGCGGTAGTCGAGCAGTTTCGTCATCAGGGCTTCCGAATCGGCCAGCGAGGCCAGGCAGTTGCGCAGATCGCCGGGCGGCATGAGCTGGAACTCCTTGCGGAGCCGGCCCGAACTGCCGCCGTCGTCGGCAACGGTTACCACCGCGGTGATGTTGGCGGTGCGCTCCTTCAGACCGCGCAACAGCACTCCCTGGCCGGTTCCGCCGCCGATGCTCACCACCTGCGGGCCGCGGCGCAGCAGCCGGCCCCGGTAAACCATCTCCGCAACGTCCTCACCGGGCGCGATCACCACTGAAATCACCGAGCGAAAAAGCAGAAACACGCTGCCCGCCATGATGCAGAAACCGATCGTGCCGACGATGATCTCGCGTCCGGGGTGGGCGATCCACTGCAGCGTGACCGCACCCACGGCGGCCGACGTGCTCTCCGGGAAATCGACGGTGCGATACACGGTCGCCAGCACCATCGCGATGGCAAGACCGACCAGCACCGTGCCGGCCATGATGCCGACCACGTAGCGCTTCACGCCCATGCCTATTCGCAACCAGCGCATGGACCGCATTTGCCGATATCCCCTTCGCCAACCGGGCGGGTTGAGCGGCTCTATCCGCGGCGCCCCGCGCCGGCGGCCCACCGTTCTGGACACGGTGGACATAATCAACTTCAATTTAGCAGGGTCCACCTACCCACCGGCCGCCACCTAGCGCGGGGGTGCGCGTGCCCCTGCCCTGCGGCGGCCCGGCGGACATCCGAAAGCGGCCCGCGAGCAGACATCGCAGGTTTAATCCCTAGAGCAATGCGCCAGGCATTGGAATCCGGCTTAGCTTTCGGGGGACCCAGTTGTGGGTTGGAACGCTTTCGCTTGAATTGCACCTTCCGCCGTGTCGCTCGCGCAAGGAAAAGCGCAGCCTGGTTCGTTCGATGGTCGAACGGGTCCGGACGCGATACAACGCCGCCTGTTCGGAAGTCGGATACCAGGAAGACCTGCGTCTCACCCGGATCGGGGTCGCGGTCGTGTCCAACCAGCGTTCGCACGCCGAGCAATCGCTGGAAGCAATTGAAGCGGCGATTTGGTCGCGTCAGCCCGAGGTGGAAATCCTCGCGCGGGAGGTTTCAATATACTCCCTCTAGAAAACCAGACGGCCTTGTACTGCCACTCCGCAGCCGGAATTCGCCCGGCGTATGCACCCCTGACTGCACGGCCGACCGCGCGACCCGAGTTGGGCACCCTCAATGAAACGCACCTACCAACCCAAAGTGCGGCGCCGCAAGCGACGCCACGGGTTCCGACGCCGCATGCACACCCGCGCCGGCCGCGCCATTATTCGGCGCCGGCGGCGCAAAGGCAGGCAGCGTCTGGCGGCCTAATCGGCGGCAGCATACCAACCTGATGAATACCAACCAATCGGCGCCGCTTCGGCGCCTGCGCAAAGGCGCCCAAATTGCCCGCACGCGGCGGGAGGGTGCCCGCTTCAGTTCGCGTTCCCTGCGCGCATTCGCCTGTCCCTCGCCGGAACCCGGGCTCCGCCTGGCGGTGACCGCCAGCCGCCGCGTCGGCAAGGCGGTGCAGCGCAATCGCGCGCGCCGGCGGTTGCGGGCCGCGTTCGCCCTTTCGCAGCAGGAGTTGGGCGCCAACATGGACGTGGTGGTAAACGCGCGCGCCGAAACGCTTACGGCGCCGTGGGAGCGCCTGCTCGGCGACGCGCGCCGCGTGCTGGGACTGCAACGCCAGTGAAAAAGGTCCTGCTGGCCGCAATCAGGGTCTATCAACTCGGGATCTCCCCGCTGCTGGGCTCGAACTGCCGCTTCCTGCCCTCTTGCTCGCAGTACGCCGCCGAGGCGATCGCAACCCATGGCGCCTGGCGCGGTACGGGTCTGGGGATCCGCAGGATCCTGCGCTGTCATCCGTTCGCCCGGGGCGGCTATGACCCGGTGCCGCAGCGCGGCCGCCGAAGGGAAGTCTGATGCCCGGCTGGCAGGAATTCGTGATCGACCCGCTGTCGGCGGCGCTCACCGGGCTGGCCGACTCGGTAGGCGGATTCGGAATCGCGATCGTGCTGATGACCCTCGCAATCCGTGTCCTGATCTTTCCGCTTTCAGTCCGCGGCATCCGGGCCCAGCGCAGGATTCAGCTCCTGCAGCCCAAGGTAAACGAGGTCAAGCGGCGCGCGCGCGGCGACCGCCAGAAGGAATCCCAGCTGACGATGGCGCTCTACCGCGAGCACGGGGTCTCCCCGATGTCGGGGTGTTTGCCGCTGCTCCTGCAGATGCCGGTGCTGCTGGCCATGTACGGGGCGCTGCTGACGGTGGGGACCTGCATCGGCGCCGACGGCATCCGCATCGACCAGGGAGTGATGGGACTCGGCGCCGACTCCTATTCCAACTGCGCGGCCGCCGGCGGCTCCGTGCCGTTGGACGAGGACTTCCTGTGGTTCAACCTGGCCCAGATCGACCGCACCATCGAATTCCTGTTCCTACCCGACTGGTGGCCCGCGCCTCTCACCTACATCTCGGTCCTGGCGATCCTGGGTGGATTGACTTTCTGGCTGCAGACATACATGGCTCAGCCGGTCCAGGAACCGACCGGACCGCAGGCGACTTTTCAGCGCGTGATGCAGATTTACCCGCTGTTCTTCGTGTTCATCGGATGGTTTTTCTTCTCCGGAATCCTGCTTTACTGGGTCCTGGCCGGATTCATCCAGATAGGCCAGCAGTTCTTCATTTCCGGACTCGGCAAATTCGAACCGTTGCTCTCCGCCAACCAGCTGGCGCTGGCCCAGCGGATGGGAGCAGGGTATTTCGCCCGGCCCGGGTCCCAACCCCCGCCCGAGAGCGGTCCGCCGCCACCGGTGGAGGATGAGCCAACCGAACCGCGCCCAATGGGCAGTTCCTCAAACAAAACCCGCAAGAGACGCAGACGAAGGAGACGTCGTCGTGGATGAAATCGAGGTAAAGGCGTCAACCGTCGAGGCCGCCATCAAACAAGCCCTCGACGCACTCGATGCCACCTTGGACGAAGTTGATACGCAGATCCTCGACTCGGGATCGCCCGGACGCATGCTCGGATTCGGAGCCCGCGACGCGGTCGTGCTGGTCACGCGCCGCCGCGAACCCCACGAATTCGACCAGGAAGCCGACGAGGATCCGGAAGACGAGCCCCGCCAGCGGCGCCGTCGCCGGCGTCGCCCGCGTCGCGGTCCCCGCCGTCGCCGGGAACCGGCCACCGACGAAGACTCCGCCCACGAGGGCGCCGCGACCGCGGTAGAAGTTCAGCCGCGCGAGCGCCCGCAGCCGGAGCCCATGAGCGACGAGGCGGTCGAGGAAGCGCGCCTGTTCGTGGCCGAGTTGCTCGAACGAATGGGGTATGCGGCCGAGGTCGAAAGCCTTGCCGGAGACCCTCCGGTCCTGAACATTTCGGCCAGCGACGGCCAGGACATGGCCGCGCTGATCGGTTCGCGCGGCGACACGCTGCGGCAGTTCGGATTCCTGGTCTCATCGATGCTGGGCAGGCGAATGGACCAGAGCGTCCGGATCGTCATCGACGTGGACAACTACCGGCGCCGGCGCGAGGAATCGATCCGGGACCTTGCCATGGAAGCCGCCGACGCGGTGCGCGAAACCGGCCGCACGGTCACGCTCAGGGTGATGCCCGGCCACGAACGCCGGATAGTTCACCTCGCCCTTGCCGAAGACGAAGAAGTGCACACCTACTCGATCGGCCAGAATCGCAGCCGCAGAGTCGTAATCGCGCTCCGCGACTAGCGTCCGCGCCTTTTCCGGCCCAGAGGAGCATCAATGTCGCGGTCAACCTACACGATCGTCGGCCACGTAGTCCTGGACCGCGTGCCGGAAGGTACCCGGGTCGGAGGGACCGTCTCCTTCGGCGGCGTCACGGCGGTGAAGCTGGGCGCCAAGGTTCGGGTAGTCACGGCCGTCTCGGAGGACCAACGCGAGCGGATCGCCAGCCGCTACGGCGATGCCGACTTCAACTGGGTCCCCACGCCGGTCACGACGATCTACGAAAACATCTACCTGCCCGGCGGACGCGTTCAGTACTGCCACGAATTGGCCTCGCCAATTGCGGTGCGCGACGTCCCTCCCGACTGGCTAGCGTCGGACGTATTTCATCTGGCGCCGCTCACCGGCGAGGTGCCGCCCGAAATGGCCGGCGCGATTCCGGACGACACCCTGGTGGGGGTCACCCCGCAGGGCTGGTTGCGGGCGCGCGCGGCCGACGGTCTAATCTCGCCCAAGCTGTGGGACCGCTGCGAGGAAATCCTAGAACGCGCCGACATCCTGGTGCTGTCCGAGCACGATCCCAATTCGCCCGAGGAGCTGCGGCGCTACCTGCGGCCTATCCGACACGGCATAGTCACCCGCGGGGTCGACGGGGCGGAAATCTTTGAGTACGGGCGTCACCGCCACCACATCACCGCCTACCCGGCCGACGAGGTTGACCCCACCGGCGCGGGCGATTGCTTCGCGGCCGCAGTGTTTCTCGAATTCATGCGTACGGGGGACATCGTCGAGGCCTGTCGTTTCGCCTCGGCGGCGGCGGCCTTCCAGGTGGAAAAACCCGGTCTCGATGGCATCGTCGGAGACGAACTTGCCCGACAGCGGATGCTGGGCCCGACCCGCCCGGTCGGCGATACCTATCAGCCCCCTTGGCAACGGGGGCAATAGTGGGTGGCGCGACCGCCGACTAAAAGGCGCTTGATGGCGGTCCGGCAGCGCGGACACGGCTCGCCGGTGCGACGAAACACGCGCAGCATGGCCTGGAAGGCGCCCTCGTCGCCATGGGCGTTGGCATAGATGCCAAACGTCGTTCCGCCCAGCGCCAGCGACGCGCGCAGGACGTGGCGCAGTGCCCGGTGCAGACGGCGCAGGGCGGGGCTGTCTAGACTGCCGGCCGGTCGCAACGGGCTGATCCGCGCTCGAAACAGCGCCTCGTCGGCGTAGATGTTGCCCACGCCGGCCAGTATGCGCTGGTCAAGCAAGGCCGACTTCAACGCCACCCGCCGGCCCACGAGGCGCTCGCCCAGCAGCCGTGAACTGAAACTCCGTCCGAGCGGCTCGGGCCCCAGACCGGCGTCGAATTCGCGGTACCGGGCGGGAGAGAGGACCGCCGCGCGGCCGAATCGGCGCGCGTCGCAAAAGCGCAATTGGCGGTCGTCGTCCAGGCCGATCAACACCCGCGCGAAGCGGTCGGCGGGATCTGAAGTCCTGCGCAGCAGCAATCGGCCGCTCATCATCAGATGCAGTTGCAGAACGCGCCGGTCGGAAAGATGGCAGTTGATGTATTTGCCGCGGCGCTCGACTCGTAGCAGGCGCTTGCCGGGCAGTGCGGACCCGGCCAGGTGGGCCAACTTGGGGTCCAGGACGCAGACTTCGGAGATCGACCGTCCCAGGACCTCCGCCCGCAATGCTCGCGCGACGGTTTCGACCTCGGGCAACTCGGGCATGTGATCCCTGGCAATCTGGAACGCCAGGCGGCGTTGTCGGCGGCGGCAAACCAAGTTTGCTTTGACGAAAGCCGGCGCCGGCCGACCCCGGGTGACGGCCGCGGATCGAGCGCCGCCCAATATCATTGGTCTGGATTTTCTCGACCGATCCGCCACCCTTTCCAGACCATGCTTTACGAATTGATTCGCGAACGCACCCGCCTGGGTGAGAGCGTCGCGATGGCGACGATCGTGGGCAGCCGCGGCTCGACCCCGCAGAAAGTCGGTGCCCGCATGCTCGTCTTCGAGTCGGGCGAGGGGGCCGGCACGGTAGGCGGCGGATGCGTCGAAGCGGGCATCTGGCAGGAGGCGGCGGCGGCGCTGGCAGACTCACAGCCGCGCCTGCTGCGCGTGGACCTGGTAGACGACCTGCGCGGCGAGGGCGACGTCTGCGGCGGCTCGGTAGACGTCTTTATCGACGTGTGGAATCCGGGAGCGAACTGACCCAAGATCTCCTCGGGCGTCTGATAACCGCTCGACAGGAACGTCGCCGCGGGGTGCTTGCCAGCATCGTCCGCTCGCGCTTGGATGTCTACCCGGCGGGACGCAAGTGGCTGGTCCTGGAAGGCGAATCGATTCCCGCCCCGGATGACGACCCGCTCGATCGGGCCGTGCACCGCGACCTGACCGAGGCCCTGGAAGCCGCCGAGCCGGTCTGCCATCCCTACACCCGCGAGGGAGAACGGCCGCGGCGGCGGCGCGAGGCGGTGGTCGAGGTCTTCTTCGAACCGCTGCGTCCCCCCGACCGCCTGGTGATCGTGGGCGCCGGTCACGTCGCGGTCCCCATCTGCCAGATCGGCCAGGCGTCCGGTTTTGAAATCACGGTGATCGACGATCGGTCCGATTACGCCAACCGCGAAAGGTTCCCGCAGGCCGAGCAGATCCTGGTCGGCGACATGGCCGAATGCCTGGCGGGGCTGTCGGTGGATGCCTCGACCTACATCGTCCTTGTCACCCGCGCACATGCCTTCGACGAGCGCGCCCTGCAGCAGCTGGTCGGCTGCGCAGCGCCGTACATCGGAATGATCGGTTCGCGGCGCCGGGTTCTGATCGTCTACCGGAACCTGGTGGAGAGCGGGATCCCGGTCGAGCGTCTCGGCAACATCTACGCCCCGATCGGACTAGACATCGGCTCGCGTACGCCGGAGGAGATCGGCCTGGCGGTCGTCGCCGAGATCGTGAACGTAAAACGCGGCGGACCGGCCCCATCGCTGCGGCTCGAGCACTGGCAGCGGTTCGTCAGGGGTTCGGCCGGGATCGATTCCGGAACCGGCTGAGGCGGACGGTCCCCGCCCGCAGCCGGTCCGCCGCAGCGTGAAACCGAATTTGGCGCGGTTGCGTATACATCTTTGGCCGGAGCCGGAGGGCGCAGTCATCCCGGCCGATTCCAAGGGAAGACCAGGATGACCGACATGTTCGCTCCGCTGGGGCAACTGATTTCCAGTCCCCGGCGGGCGATTGCGGTGGTGGCGTTCTGGGTCGCCGCCGCCGCGCTCGTTTACGCCCTCTCGCCGAGCCTGGGTGATGTGGTCGACGACGACACGTCGCAGTTTCTGCCTTCGGATTCACCGGCGCGCAGCGCGCTGCTGCTGGCCGAAGAAAAATTCCCGGCGGCCGGGATTCCCGGTATCGTCCTCCTGCACCGCCCGTCCGGCGTGACCGCCTCCGACCGCCAACTGGTGCAGGAATTCCAGGAAGACCTGCGGCAGGCGGACGTGCCCGACCTGATTCGGCAGATCCTGCCCCCCAGCGACGTGGTCGACTCCGATGGAGTGGTGCGCTCGATCTCCACGGTCCTGATTTTTGAACTGGTGGCCGGGATCGAGCCCATCGCCGAGGTTGCCGACTGGCTGCGCGACTACTTGGCGACCCAGCAAACCGACGACGAGCTGGTGCTCTCGTTCACCGGCGGGGCGGCGATATTCGCCGACATAGCCGAGACGTTTTCGCAGTTCGACTTCCGGGTAACCCTGTTCACGGTTCTCCTGGTGCTGGCGATCCTGCTGGCCGTATACCGGTCGCCGGTGATGCCGGTCCTGGCATTGATCGGCGTCGGCTGGAGCCTGTTCATGGCCCAGTTCCTGGCCGCCCTGGTCGCCGACAACTTCGGGCTGCTGCTTAACAGCCAGATCACCGCCCTGATGTCGGTGCTGGTGTTCGGCGCCGGAACCGACTACACCGTATTCGTTGTCGCACGCTATCGCGAGGAATTGCGGCGGCGCGAAACGCGCTGGGAAGCGATGCGGTTCGCGGTCACCCGCCTTGGTCCGGCAATCGCCTCCAGCGGCGGGACCACGGTCGTCGTGCTGGGAGTGTTGCTGCTGGCATCGTTCGGCACTTTCCGCGGCATGGGCCCGATCCTTGGCCTGGCGATCGCCCTGACAGTCCTGGCCGGTCTGACCCTGATTCCGGCGCTGGTGGTCCTGGCCGGCAATTCGATCTTCTGGCCGCTGTCGGCCGACCGGGCCACCCGGCGCTCGCGCCTCTGGCAGCGCGTGGCCCATCTGGTGACCGCGCGCCCGGCGTTCTCGCTGCTGGCGGTATTGGTGGTGCTGGTCGTATTCGCACTCGGCAACACCCGGCTCCAGCAGGACTTTGACAACATCGCCGGCCTGCCGGACGGGACCGATTCCAAGACCGGGCTGGAGATCCTGGCCCGTTCCGGCCAGGAAGGAACCAGCTACCCCACCGTCGTTTACTTCGAACTGCAAAGCGGGTCGATTTACGACCATCTGCCGGCGTTGGCCCAGATCTCAAGCGAACTGGAAGCCCGGCCGGAGATCGCGACGGTTGTCGGTCCCACCCGCCCGTTCGCCAGCGCGCCACAGCTTTCGGCGGCCGAATTGAACGCGCTATTTGAATCGCTGCCGCCAGGGTTCGCCGACCTCTTCAGCGTCGCCGTGGCCGAGTCGATGGTTCCGCCGGCCGGGGAGCTGGGCGAGGTGTTCTCCGGGTTCGGGATCGACCCTGCCACCGGCGCCACGCTCGGCGCGCTGGCGGCCGGGCAACGTTTCGTGTCTCCCGACCTGACCACGGCGCGGCTGGAACTGACCCTTGCGATGAATCCGAACTCGATCGCCGCGATCGACCTGGTTCCGGAGCTGCGCGCGGCGGTGGCCGAGATCACGGCGGATACATCGCTAAGCGGCGTGCAGCCGCTGGTCGGCGGCCAGACCGCCGTCAACTACGACTCGCGGGCCGCCGTCAACCGCGACACCCTGCTGGTGGTTCCGCTGGGGTACCTGCTCATATTCGTCATCCTGCTGCTGGTCCTGCGCAGTCTGGTCGCGGCCGTCTACCTGACGGTCAGCGTGTTCGTTTCCCTGCTTTCGGCCATCGGGCTGGCAATCCTGGTGTTTGAATTCGGGCTCGGCCACAACGGCCTCGGCTACCAGAACCTGCTCTGGGCGTTCATCTTCCTGACCGCGCTGGGCGCCGACTACAACATCCTGTTGATCGCCCGCGTACGCGAGGAGTGCGCCGACAAGGATTCGGCCAGCGCCTGTCGGACCGCCGTGGCCAGCACCGGCGGGGTTATCACCTCGGCCGGGATCATCCTGGCCGGCACCTTCGCGATCCTGGCCACGTTCCCGCTGGTAGCCATCGTGCAGATCGGCTTCATCGTATCGGTGGGCATACTAATTGACACGTTCCTGGTCCGGACGGTCCTGGTGCCGGGAATAATCACCCTGCTCGGCGATTGGAACTGGTGGCCAAAGATTCCGGTCCGCAAATCCGCCATCCGGCCGACGGCTGGGTCCGCTCCTGGTCCATGACCCCGGCGCGGCGCGGATGAAGCGTCCCGGCCGGAGGCGATAGATGGCAGCCCGCCGACTCCCCAAGCTCCTGCTGGTGGACGCGATGTCGCTGCTGTTCCGCGCCTACCACTCGATTCCGACCCGGTTCGCCGCGGTCGGCCCGCAGGGGGAACGCGAGCCGACCAACGCCGTCTACGGATTCCTGGCCCAGCTGCTGCGGGTAGTGGACGACTACGATCCGACTCACGTCGCGATCGCATTTGACTCACCCGGGCCGACGTTTCGGGAATCGATCGATACGCAGTACAAGGCCAACCGCGAGGAGCCGCCCGACGATCTGCGTCCGCAGTTCGGTCGCGCCCGCGAACTGGTCGGGGCGCTGGGGATGCCCGACTACGCGCTTTCCGGATTCGAGGCCGATGACATCCTGGGAACGATCGCCCAGGAAGCGGCCCGGAACGATTTCCACGTTCGCATCTTCTCCGGCGACCGCGATCTGTTCCAACTGATCACCTCGCGGATCAACGTCTTCTACCCGCAGCCACGGAATCGGCCGAACCAGCTTTACGACCGCGCGGCATTCATGCGGCGCTGGGGCGTCGAGCCGCGCTACCTGGTCGACATCAAGGCCCTGCAGGGCGATTCTTCCGACAACATCAGCGGAGTGCCCGGGATCGGCGAGAAGACGGCCATTTCGCTGATCAGGGAGTACCGGGATCTGGACGGAGTGCTCGCGGCGATCGACGAGCTTCCGACGCGGGCCCGAAACGCCCTCAGCAACCCGGACAACCAGGAGCTGGCCCACCTGGGCAAGCGCCTGGCCACGATTAGGACCGACGCGCCGGTTGAATTCGATCCCCAATCGGCGCGAATCTGGGTCAACGCCGACCCGGCCCGGGTTCGCGCCCTGCTGGACGAACTCGGGTTCCAGACCATCCGCCAGCGCCTGCCGTTCGATCTGGATCTGCACACCGACGGGCAGATGTCGCTATTCGGGTCGGGGCGGTCAGAGCCCGACTGGCGGACCGTGGACGAACCCGGTCTGGCGCGCTCCATGGTCGCCGACCTTTCTTCCGGGGAGACCCCGTCGCTCTTCGGATTGATTCGCGGCGGGCCGGCCGAGCTGGAGCTCTGCGGACTGGCGGTCAGCCGCCAGGGGGAATCCTGGTGGATCCCCGATCCGCTCGGACTCCTGGAGGAGCTGGGCCCATGGCTCTCAGATCCGGAGTTGCCCAAGAGTGCCTACGCCAGCAAGGAACTCGGGCGCGCGCTGGCCGCGGCCGGAGTCGAGCTGGGCGGGGTGGAATTTGACGCCGAAATTGCCGCCCACCTGGCCTCGGGCGGCGAAAACTTCGCCGGCTTGCGGCAGCTGGTCGCACGCAACCTAGATCAGATCAGCTCCCAGTCGGTGCCCGACAACGACGGAGTCGTCGATTCGGCCGATTCTTCCCCCGGCGAACCGGTACGCGCCGCCCAGGCCGTCGACCGGATCAGCGAGCGAATATGGCCGCAATTGCGGGCGCTGGAACTGGAGGACGCCTACCGGCGCATCGAACTGCCGCTGGTACCGGTACTGGCGCGCATGGAGGATCGCGGCGTGGCCATGGACCCCAAGGTGCTGGATGGCCTAGCAAAGCGGATTGGTAAAGAAAGCGACGAACTGGTGGCCGCGGTGCACGAGGCGGCCGGCGAGGAATTCAACCTGAACTCCACCCGGGCGCTCGCTCAGGTGTTATACGAAAAGCTTGGATTGCCGGTCCTGGAGAAAACGGGGAGTGGCGCCCCTTCCACGGCCCGGCGGGCGCTCGAACGCCTGAGCGAGTTGCCGCAGCCCCATCCCATCGTCGAATTGATCAAGCAGTACCGCGAACTCTCGACACTGCTGCGCAGTTACCTGCGCCCGCTGCCGAAACTGGTCAGTGCCGACGGCCGGATCCATCCCCGCTATTCGCAGATCGGCTCGGTCACCGGGCGCGTGGCGACCCGCAATCCCAATCTGCAGGCCACCCCGGTGCGCTCGCGGCGCGGACGCGAAATCCGCCACGCCTTCGGGGCCGCCCCGGGGCGCGTCCTGATCTCGGCCGACTACTCGCAGATCGACCTTCGGGTGCTGGCCCACATCTCGGGCGATAAGAATCTGATTGCCGCCTTCCGCGACGACCTCGACATACACACCGCCACCGCCGCACAGCTATTCGGGACCGGACTCGAGGAGGTGACCGAGCGGATGCGTGAACAGGCCAAAACGGTCAATTTCGGGATCGTCTACGGGATCACCGCCCATGGCCTTTCGTGGCGCAGCGACCTCGATCTTGAAGGCTCGGCGGCCTTGATCAATTCCTACTTCGCCCGCTATCCGGGGGTGAAAGCCTACATGGATAACACCAAGGAGCAGGCCCACCGCGACGGATTCACCCGCACGTTGGGCGGTCGCCTGCGGCGTCACCACGATCTGGCCATCCGCGGCAATCGCCGGCAGGCGGCCGAGCGCGAGGCCATCAACATGCCGATCCAGGGAACTTCGGCCGAGATCATGAAGCTGGCCATGATCGACCTGGATCGGCACATACGCGGGCAAAAGATTCCGGCCGAGATCACCCTGCAGATCCATGACGAGCTGCTCATCGAGGTCGATCCCCGGGCGCTCGATGAATTCATGCCGGCGCTGGTCGAGATCATGAACTCGGCAATGGAGTTGGACGTGCCGCTCAAGACCGACGTCGCGGTCGGCCCGAACTGGGCTGAAACCGAACCGATACCCACTGGTTAAACGCCAACCGCGACCGGCGACGCCGGGGTTCAGCTCTCCACGTTCTCCTCGCAACCGGTCTCTGCCGACCGCCAGGCCGCTTCGGTCAAGGCCAGGACCTGCATTGCCGCCTCGGCCCCGGCCCTAATCTGGTCGCGACCGCAAAGCGCGTCGACGAAATTGCGGTCGGGAAGGCTGCCATCCGCCAGCTCGACCGGGAGTTTTTCGTTGGCCACCGACTCAAAATCAATTTCCATGCCCTGCGATAGAGGTACCTGGGCGGTCGATCGCATCAGCAGGCGGGCTTTCGAGCCGTAGAAACATATTTCCTCCCACATTGCCGTGGGCGCGTTGCCGATGACGGCGATGTTTCCCAGCGCGCCGCCTTCGAACCGCACCGTCAGCGCGGAGTTGACATTCACCTGCAAATCCAGATTCGAGAGTGCGGCGCTTACGGTCGCCGGCCGCAGCCGCGTCGCGCGAAGGATGAAGTCCAGCAGGTGGCTGCCGGAATCCATCAGCTGACCGCCGGAGGACAGCTCCGGTTCGGCGCGCCAGGTGCCGCGGATGTTTTCGACCCAACCCTGGCTCTGCCAGGCGGTGACCATCTGCAAGTCGCCCAGCCGCCCGGCGGCGATCTGATCGACCGCGAACATGTATTCGGGCAGGAAATTGCGCTGATAGGGGATCATCAGCATCCGGCCGGCCAGGTCGCGGGCCGATATCACGCGACGCGCCGCCGCAAGATCGTGCACGAACGGCTTCTCGCACATCACATGCGCGCCGGCCGCGAAAGCGTCCAGGATGTGACGCTCGTGCAATGCGTGCGGAGTGGAAATCACCACCGCCTCCGGGGACAGCTCGGAGAGCAATTCGCGGTAGTCGGCAAATCCCTGCACCCGGGCAAGATTGGGAGCCACTTCCCGCGCCAGTTCGATCGCGGCCGCCTGGGGGTCGGCGAAGCCGACTATCTCGACCTCATCGAATCCGGCCATACGCTCGATGTGCGATTTCCGCGCCCATCCCCCGCAACCAATAAAGCCGATTCGCGGCATGGCGGCAAACCCTTCAAGTGGAGATGCGCGACGGTCCGTGGCCGCGCGCGTTCGACCGCCCCTAGGCTAATCCCCGCGCCCGGGTTCGGGTGCCCCTAAAGCGCGCCAACCTTCACTGAGATCGTCCGGGCCCGCAATCTGAGATCCGACAGCAGTTCGCCGCTGACTTCGATCAGCGCCCCGACGCCGAGTTCGGCGCCGGTCACGGCGGCGTCGGGATCAGAATCTCCGCCCAGGAAAATCACGCGGCCGTCGATCGTCAGGGTGTCTCCGTCGTACGCCTGGACGTAACCGTAGTATTCGAAGTCGGCCAGGACCACGACCGGCGGCGGGGTCGGTTCGACGGTGGGGGCCGGGGGCGGAGTCTGACCACCGTCTGGCGGCGGATCGGTCGGTGTGGACGGGGTCGAAGGGGTTTGCGTCGGCGTGGCGGTCGGCTGGTCCGGCGGCGTGGAGGTTTCGGCGGCGATCTCGACCGACTGCGCGATGACGGTCGACTCGTCCTGGCGGACGCCGGTGACCGTCGCCGTCGCGCCGACCGCCGGCTCGCCCGAAATCGTCGGGGCCGCGTGTCCCTCGGCCTCCAAGAGCACGGTGGTTTGTCCGATCCGGAGCGCGCCGCGCCCGATGTCGGTAATCTCCCCGGAAATCTCCACTACCTCGGGTGCGGGTTCCGGAGTGGGCTCGGGAGTCGGCGCCGGTGTCGGGGCC
>VXNJ01000007.1 GCA_009840625.1 Chloroflexota bacterium
CAGTCGGCTGAAACCGGGTCGTCCGCGCTCTTCCTGCGGCGCGGGCTCCTAGCGCGAACCGGGGATCAGCAGGACCTGCCCGACGTTTATTACCGACACGTCGGCGATGTTGTTGGCGGCGGCCATTTCGTCAACGCTCACTCCGTAGAAGCCCGCGATGAGCGAAAGTGACTCGCCCGCCTGCACGACGTGTTCCAACTCGTCCGCGGCCGCCTCGGTCGGTCGGCGCGGCGGCGGCGGGGCCGGGATCTGCACCAGCGGCACCCCCAATTCGACGTCCTCGTACTCGGTCGCCGCCGCCCTCGCGCGCGGCGGCAGCGCCGGAGAAGTGACGACCGGCTCGATCTCGGCCGGTACCGGGACCGGCGAAGAAGATCCCCCCGCGACCCACCAGCTGCCCAGGCCGTAGCCGGCGGCGGCTCCGAGCAGGGCCAGGGTCGCGACCAGCAGCGGGAACAAAAGTGGTCGCCAATTGGCGCTCCGACCGCGCCGCGATCCGCTCATTCTGGGGTGACCGACGGGGATTGAACCCGCGACCTCTTGGGCCACAACCAAGCGCTCTGACCAACTGAGCTACGGCCACCATTCGTGCCACGGCGAACCGTTCGTGGCGGGAAAAAGTCTAGCAACGGTTTACGCGCTCCGTCCTGGCCAGGAAGCAGCCGGACCCGGCCGGCCACGGCGCCTAGTCCCGGTGCAGGCTCGGATCCTGGGACGATTCGTCCAGCAGATTTATGGCTCGGTGGATGCTGGAAAGATGGGTGTTGAGCCGGTGCTCGACGTCGCGCAACATGTTCATCGAATATGCGTCCATCTCGCGCCGCGCTTGCACGACCGCGTTCTGGGCGTCCTCGATCATCTGCTCGGCGCGGGCCTCGGCTTCGCGCACGATGGCCTCGTCGGAGATCATCCGATTGGCCTGCTCGCGGGCGTGGGTCAGGATCTGCTCGGCCTCGCGCTGGGCATCGCGCGGGATGGCTTCGCGTTCACGCATGATCCGGCGCGCGTCGCGGATTTCCTCGGGGATGTTGATCCGCATCTGGTCGATGATTTCCAACAGATCGGACTCGACCATCAGGATCTTGTTGCCGAACGGGATGCGCTGGGCTTCGAGGACTGTTTCCTCAAGTCGCTGAATCAGGCCGACCAGATCGCTCTGGGGGCCGGAAACAGGGTTAGCTTCGTCAATCATCGGCGGTTGGAAATTTTATCCGCTAGGGCCTTTGCAACATTGGCCGGAACCCAGGTCGAGACGTCCTGACCCAGCAGCGCGACTTCGCGGATTAGCGACGAGCTGATGAACGCGTCGCTGAGAGAGCTGATGAGGCAGATCGTGTCGATCGAATCGTCCAGGGCCTCGTTCATGTGGGCCAGCGAGAGCTCGTAATCGAAGTCGGTTGGCACCCGGATTCCGCGCACCAGCACGCCGGCGCCGATCTGCCGGGCGAACCCCACCGTGGTGCCGTCGTAGAGGCAGGCGGATACATTGGCGTGGTCCTCGAGTGCCGCAGTCATCAGCTCAAGTCGTTCGGCGGCGCTAAAGAGCGTCGGCTGGTCGGAGCCCTCGTACACCCCGACGGTGAGGCGATCGAACATGCGCGCTGCCCGGCTTATCAGACCCAGATGGCCGTTGGTGACCGGGTCGAACGTGCCTGGTACGAGGGCGTGCAATTCGAATTCCTCTCAGGGTCCGGTGACGGGCAATCGGCCTCGCCGGTCCGGGCGGCTCAATTCCCGTTTCCATTCTCTTCATCCGGGCCCGATCCCGCATCGACAACCAGCGTCAGCGCGCTGTCGCCGTAACGATAGTTGCCACAGATTCGAAATTCTCGTCCAGCAGATTCCACGGTCGACCGGGCCGAATGCTCCAAGACCGCCAGTCCGCCGCGGCCGAGCAGACCGCGTTCAATGATCGCGGCTAGGGCGTCCATTGCCGCGTCCAACTGCGCGTACGGCGGGTCCATTAGCACCAGGTCGAACGGGGGGCCGCCTGCGAATTCATCGATCCATCGCTCGACGCTCGAGCCGATGAAACGGCACCTACCTTCAACGGCGTCTTCGAGCTGGGCAAGGTTGCCCAGAACCATCTGCCGGGCCATGCGCGAGCGGTCAACCGCGACTACCTCGGCGGCGCCGCGGCTCAGTGCCTCGAATCCGAGGGCCCCGCTGCCGCAGTAGAGATCGGCGATCCGAAGGCCCTCGACCGGCCCGATCACGTTAAACAGGGACTCGCGCACCTTGGCCGAGGTCGGCCGGATTTTGGCGTCGCGGGAAGAGCGCAGGACCCGGCCGCGCAACTTGCCGCCGGTTATTCGCAGGCTGAGTCTGGCCAACTAAACGACCGCGCCGGCGCTTATGCTCAATCCCCCGGGCCCTGTCGCTGGCGCACTATCCGTTTCAGCAACCGGTGCTCGCGGCGCGCAAGTTCCGGGTCCGCTTTCAATGTCCGCTCGGCCCACCGCCGTGCCAGTTCGTTGGCGGCCGGGTTCTGCCAGGCCTTGATCACGTCCGGGTCGTACCCGCTCTGCCGGACCCCCAGCAACTCGCCGGGCCCGCGCAGGCGCAGGTCCACCTCGGCCAGCTCGAACCCGCTGTTGGTCTCGGTCATCGCCCGGAGCCGCTCGTTCTCGCTAGCATCCTGGCTGTCAGACATCAGCAGGCAGAGGCTTTCGCGCCGGCCGCGTCCGACCCGCCCGCGCAGTTGGTGCAGCTGGGCCAGGCCGAACCGCTCCGCGCCCTCGATCATCACCACCGTGGCATTGGGGACGTCCACGCCCACCTCCACCACCGAGGTGGTCACCAGGACCTTGGTGCGGCCGGCGCTGAACGCGTCCATTTGCGCCTGCTTGCGCACTGGCGGAAGCTGGCCGTGCAGAAGCCCAAGTCCCTCCCCCAGGCCGGACAGGGGTCCGCCGCGCAGACGCTTGTACTCGTCTTCGACGGAGCGCGCCGGAACCGACTCGGAGGCCTCGACCAGCGGACAGACGATGTACGCCTGGGCGCCGCTGGCAACTTCTGAGAGCAGCGTGTCGTAGGCGCGCTGGCGCTGCCGGGGGGATGCCAGGATGGTCTTAATCTCCCGGCGTCCGGCCGGGAGTTCGCGGATCTGGGAAACATCGATTTCGCTGCTGACCGCCGCCGCCAGGGTCCTGGGAATCGGGGTGGCGCTCATGATCAGGGTGTGCGGGTTGCCGTCGCCCTTGGCCCTGAGGGTCGCCCGCTGGCGGACCCCGAAGCGGTGCTGCTCGTCCACGATCACCAGGTTCAGGTTGGCGAACCGGGCCGCCTCCGAAACCAGCGCATGGGTGCCGACGACCACATCGACTTCCGCGTCAGCGACCCGGTCCCAGCTGCGCGTCTGCTCGCCCGGCGTGAGCGCGGCCGTGACCAGTTCGACCCGGACGCCGGCCGGGCCGAGCAACTGCTGGAGCGTTTGGTGGTGCTGGTTGGCCAGGATCTGGGTGGGCGCCATCAGCGCGCCCTGGAATCCCGCGCTGGCGGCCGCCAGCAGCGCGCACGCCGCCACCGCGGTCTTGCCGGATCCGACGTCGCCTTGCAGCAGGCGATGCATCGCAAACGGTTGCCGCAGGTCGTCCAGGATTTCGTCGATGGCCCGGCTTTGGCCGGCGGTGAGTGCGAACGGAAGTTCCGCGACGAACCCTTCGACCTTGGACTCGAACTCGCTGATCGCCTGACTGGAAGACTGCTCGCGCCAGCGCCGCCGCCGCCCCGCAGCTGCCAGGTGGTAGTAGAAGAGCTGGTCGAAATCCAGCCGCATCTGCGCCCGGTCGCGTGCCTCTTCGTCGGGTGGGAAATGCTTGTCGGCCAGGGCCCGGCGGCGGTCGGGCAGACCGGTCTCGGCGATGATTGCGGGCGGGAGCGGTTCGGGCAACTCGGGGAGCGCGTCCGCGATGATCCGCGCACTCCAGGCCCGCCGCTGCTTCTGGGTGATCCCGGGAACCTGCGGATAGATCGGCACGATCCGCCCGGCGTTGGGCGATCCCTCCGGGTTCAGTTCGTATTCGGGGCTGTTTAGCTTGCCCTGCCTGATCGCCCCGAAAAACGCCACCTGGCTGCGCCCGCGCAGGCTATCGGCCAGATAGGGCTGATTGAACCAGGTGGCCTGGATTCGGCCCGAACCATCGCTCAGGGTGGCGGTTGTCACGCTGAGTCCGCGCCGCGGGCGGCCAGTTGAAATCCGCACGACGTCGGCCAGCACGGCAACCGCGCCGTCCTGCGGGAGAGCGGCGATCTTGCCGAAGACCCGCCGGTCCTCGTAGTCGCGGGGGAACTTCCCAAGAAGATTCGAGCAAGTCTTTATTCCGCGTTCGGCAAGCGCGGCAATTTGCTTGGGATTGGCCCGGGGCAGCTGCGAGACCGGATCATTGAGTCGCACCCGGGCGCGGCGTCGGCTCGGTCTGCGCGGCGCCCGGTCCGCCTGCGCCACCTCCCGGGGAAGCCCCTGCAGGGCGTTTTCCAGACCGGCGCGGCGCTGCTCCTGGGATAGCCGCCCATAGTCGACCAGCGGCGCCAGCACCGTGGCCTGCGGGCCGCTCAGCTGACCCTGCAGCAGCGCACCCAGGCCGCCGGTCACCCTTTTGTCGCGGCAGCCATCTTCCAGTTCGGCGCGCAGGATCCGCGCCAGCGCGATCGGGTCGAGTTGCCTATTCGATGCCAATTACGAAGTCGTAGTGGTCCTGTCCACCGGCCAGCGTTTCAAATTCTGCCTCCGGCCACTTGCCCAGGAAATCATCCTCCAGCGCCGCCGCTTCGGACTCGGTCGCATCCGCGCCCCAGTAGACGCTGACGAACTCCGGATCCAGGTCGCCCAGGCCGGCCAGACCCACCGCGAGCGCTTGGCCGCGGTCATCGTGGGCGGCGACCACGTCGCCGTCGACCAGGACCATGTACTGGCCCTCGCCGACCTCGACTTCGTTGACGCGGGCGTCGCGGACCGCGCGGGTGACCTCGATTGACGTGGTTTGCCGGATCGCACCATCCATCGCCGCAAGATTGCGGTCGGCGGCCAGGGTCGGCACGTAGGCCAGGGCCGCCGCTAGTCCCTGCGGCACCGACTTGGAGGCCAGCACGTGGACTTTCTTTTCGGAGACCTCGGCGGCGCCTTCGGCGGCCAGGATTATGTTCTTGTTGTTGGGCAGCACCATGACTTCGTCGGTGGGAGCATCGGCAATCGCCGATGCGATCTCGGCGACCGAGGGATTCATCGTCTGGCCGCCCTTCACGACCGTCGCCCCGAAATCGGCGAACAGGCGCGCGAACCCCTCGCCGGCGGCAACCGCGACCAGGCCGGCCGGGGGCGGCGGAACCAGGTCGGGTTCGGGAGCCTGGACGGCGGCGAATTGGTCGGCCTGCTGAAGGTCCATGTTCTCGATCGAGATCCGCGACACGGTACCCAGCGGGACCGCGTAATTGAGGATCTGGCCGGGCATGTCGGTGTGTACGTGCACCCGGATCCGCGAGGGGTCGCCGACCACGACCGCCGAATCGGTGTTGGCGGTCATCCAGAGGCGCATCTCCTCGAGGTCCAAATCGTGCCCGTCGACCAGGAACTGGGTGCAAAAACCGTGCTCGTCGCCGGCGTGTTCGGCCGCGAACCGGGCGAATGCCTCCTCGTCGCGCTCGTCGGTGGCGCCCTCCGGCAGCTCCTCGCCGGCAAAGAACATGCGCAGGCCTTCGTAGATGACCGCCACGCCCTCCCCGCCGGCGTCGACGACGTTGGCCTCGGCCAGCACGGCAAGCTGCTGGGGAGTCTCAATCACCGCCTGGCGGGCGGCCCGGCTTACTTCGTCCAACAACCCCGCCAGGTCGGACTCGGGGAGATTGCTGGCAAGCGCGGTCTCGCCGGCCCGGCGGGCGACCGTGAGCATGGTCCCTTCGACCGGTTCGGCTACGGCGTCGTAACCGGCCAGGGCGGCTTCGTTGAACGCCTGCGCCAGGGCGCGATTGCCGATTACGTCCGACGATGCCAATCCGACCGATATGCCCCGGACGATCTGGGAGAGGATCACGCCGGAGTTGCCGCGCGCGCCCACCAGGGCCCCTTCGTAGGCGGCGCGGGCGACCGCGGCGGCCGAATCCGATCCCGACTCGCGCGCCGATTCCACCCCGGCCTGCATGGTCAGAAACATGTTCGTTCCGGTGTCCCCGTCGGGGACCGGGAACACGTTCAAGCGGTTGATGGGGGTCATGTTGGCCTGGAGCCAGGACAAAGCCATTTCCAGGGCCGCCAAAAGGTCCCTTCCATCGTTTTTGCCCGATGGAGCGGGGAAGGGATTTTGTGAGTCCATGCGCATCGCCAGTTACCAAGATCGCATATTATTCTGTGGTGCCAGCGCCCGGCGGGCGAAGGTTCGAATTTTCCGCCTGCTGCCGGTGCGCTCCCCGATTCGAGCGGCACCCGCTTCGCGAACGCAAGGGAATCTTTTTGGCAAAGTGTGACGTCTGCGGCAAGGGACGCCAGTTTGGCCGGCACATCCGGCACAAGGCGTCCGGGCAGTGGAAATACCGCGCCCCCAAGAAACCGCGCAGCTGGAAAGCCAACGTGCAGCGCCGCCGCATGCTGATCGGCGGCGTCCGCAAAAGGGTCAATATCTGCACCCGCTGCATCCGCAATACCGCCAAGACCACCGAGCGGCTGGGCGTCAGCGGCCTTTAACCGAGCTCGATCAGGCGGGCCCCGTCCCGTCCCCGGACGCGCCAGGCTTCCTGCGTTTCATCCGACTGGAATACACCTATGCCCGACATAAACACCGCTTTCATTCAGATGCCGATCGCCGACGTCGGGCGATCTCGAACCTTTTACGGCGAACTCGGATTTGAGTTCGACGAGATGTTCAGCGGCGACAACTCCGCCTGCGTGATCGTCGGCGACGGCGTCCGTCTCATGCTTATGTCGAGCGGGTTCTTTGCCAACGTGATTCCGGGCAAGCAGATCGCCGACGAAGCCTCGACCGAGGCGATCGTGTCGTTCAACTTGGCCGACCGCGCCGGCGTTGACGGATTCATCGCGGCCGCGATCGCAGCCGGCGGAAGTTCCTACCGCGAGACGATGGATATGGGCGGAATGTACGTGCGGGCCGTCCAGGATCCCGACGGGCACGTGCTCGAGGTCTTCGCCATGGGGGAAGGCTAGAAAACCCGGCGGAACCAATGCGCTCCGCGTTTATTGAATTGGCCCCGGGTTTCTTTTAGTCCGCGGCCGGGATCGTTCGGCGCGCCGCCGGTCGGGCAAAGCCGCGAAACCGGTTCGGGATCCCATCGTGCGCAATCATTCAAGCCGTGAATGATATTCATTCACGATACGAATGAATTGGCATTGACAAGGCGGGTCGAGAAGGCCGTATCCGAGCCGCGGGGGGTCATGCCGGTGGTCATCCTGGCTGGCGCCCGGCAATCCCGCAAGGCAACCCTGGCCCGAAAACGGATTGGCGCCGCGATCAGATTTGGCTTGACGATTTCGGCAATTCGGACGCGACTTGCCCTCTGCGGTGCTATTCGGTCGCGGCCAGCACCCTGAGCTCGGAAACCGCAGCCGCTACGCCGCCCTGGTGTCCGAATACCGCCGAACCGGCCACGAATACGTCAGCGCCGCTGTCGGCGCACTGCCTGATCGTTGCGGACCCCACCCCGCCATCAACCTCTATCAGGAATTTGGACCCGGTCTCCCGGCGAGCGGCGGCGGCGGCGGCGACCTTTGGCAGGCATTCGGGCATGAATGCCTGCCCTCCGGCCCCGGGTTCGACGGTCATGACCAGGATCAGGTCGAATTCCGGGGCGATCTGGTAGATCTTTGACAAGGGGGTTCCCGGCTTGATCGCCAGGCCCGGCCGCGAACCGCCCGCCCGGATGGTTGCGGCCATCGCCAAAGGGTCGGCGACCGCCTCCACGTGAAACGTCAAATAGCGCGGTCGCAGCGGCAGGATCTGCTCGACCTGGCCGGCGACGTCTTCGACCATCAGGTGCACGTCAAGCGGAATTTGCGAGGCGTCGGCCGCCGCCGCGCAGATCATTGCGCCGTAACTTATCGCTGGAACGAAGCGCCCGTCCATCACGTCGCAGTGGATTAGGTCGGCGCCGGCGCGCTCGCACGCCCTGATCGCAGTCCCCAGCTCCAGGAAATCGGCGCCCAGGATCGAAGGTGCGATCAACGCGTCCCGCCGAGGCGTCATCTCCCGAAACGCCCCAGCAGCCAGGGAATGCGCGACATCGCCATGACCGCCGAGGCGGCGTACGAGAGGGCCGCCGCGGTCAGGACCCGACGCACCGCCGGCAGCTCGTCCACCGAGAGCACGTTGGCGGCCACCAGGAGCCGCAGCGCCCGCCGCGAAGCGTCAAATTCCAGCGGCAGGGTAACTACCGCAAACGAGGCCGACAGCAGGAGCGAGAGGAAGCCGGCCACCAGCATGAACGGACCGACTCCGATTCGCAGCACCGCCGCGGCAATCCCGATCACCATCAGTAAAGTTCCCAGCGAGCTGGCGATCTGGGTCGCCCGCAGAAGCAGGTTGCGAACCACGATCAGCCAGGACCCGATCTTGTGCTGGGCGACGTGACCGACTTCGTGCCCGACGATCGCCAGGGCCGCGATCGAAGATTCGGAGTTCGTCTCCGGGCTGAGCCGGATGACCCCGGCCCCGGGATCGAAATGGTCGTTCAGGCTCCCCGCGATTACCTCGATACCGATTTCACGGGTGCCGGTCGCATAGAGGAGCAGGCGCGCGGCCTCGCCGCCGGTCACGCGCGAGGCCACCGGCATCGATCGGGCGGCGGCGTAGACGGCGTTCACATACTGCTTGATCACCAGCGCCAGCACGATCGGTGCGACCGCGGCGATCGCCAGGACCACCCGAGCCATCTATACCCCGCTCCCCGAGCGCACCCCGGCGCCGCGCGCAGCTTGGGGGTTCAGGATCAGTCGCGTCGGCCCAGCAGTATAAAGACCCAGTACAGGATCTGCATGAGCGACGCCGCCATCGCGGCCACGTAGGTCAACGCCGCCGCGTTCAGGACACGCCTGGAGGCGTCCAGTTCCTGCTGGTTGGTGATGCCGTTGTTCTGCAGCAACACCAGCGCGCGCTTGGAGGCGTCGAACTCAACCGGAAGGGTCACCAGCGAAAAAACCAGCGTCAGCGAGAAGAGCATCACGCCCAGCCAGGCGATGCTCTCGCCGATGGCCGCGCCCAGCATCATCATCACGAACCCGCCGATGATGACCAGGTAACCGAACGTGGACCCGAATCGGACCGCCGGGACCAGGGTGGAGCGCAGCACCAGGGCCGGGTAGCGCACCTGGTCCTGGATCGCATGACCGGTCTCGTGGGCCACGATCGCCATCGCGGCCACCGAATTCGAATCGTAGACGCCCTCGGAGAGGCACAGCGTCTTCTTGGCCGGATCGTAATGGTCGGAGAGCTGGCCGCCGACGCGCTCGATGCTCACCACGCCGCTATCGGCTAGCGCCTGGCGCCGCTCCGGATCTGCGCGCTGGCCGGGAGCGGTGTGCACCGACTCCAGCCCGACCGAGCGCAGCAGTCGCTGGGCGACCATGTAGCCCGGCAGGCCCGACGAGGTGGTCACCTGCGAATACTTGGCGTAGGTTCCCTTGACCCGCGACTGCGCCCAGAACATCAGGATCATCGCCGGGGCCATGAACAGGAGATAGAAGGGGTCGAAAAAGAACATCGGCTCTTGCCCTGGGTCCTTAGGCTAACTGGCTGATTTGCGCGCCGACCCCGACCAAGGCTGGGAAAGCAGGTTCTCGTAGCCCAGCACGAAGTCCTGGGCCGACATCGGTTTGCGGCCGGCCGGTTGGAGGGTGATTATTTCCAACAACCCGTCACCTGTACCTACGAAGATTCTCCCGTCGCGGACTTTCGCCTTGCCGGGCGAGACCCGGAGCTTTATCTCGTCGGCCAGCCGGCATTCGAGGATCTTGATGCTCTTGCCGGCAACCCGGGTGCGCAGACCGGGCCAACCCAGATAGGCCCGCCACTGGTCGAATATCCGCCGCGCCGGAAGCTGCCAGTCGACGTCGGCGAAATTGCGCTTGAGAATCGGGGCGAAGGTCGCGCGCTCCTCGTCCTGCGGGCGGGCGTCTTCGTAGCCTTCCTGCAGCTTCTCCAGCGTCTGGGCCAGCAGTTCGGCGCCTTCCACGGCCAGCCTGCGCGAGAGGCGCGGGGCGGTCTCCTCTTCCTCGATGGCCACTTCGCGCTGGGCCAGCATCGGGCCGGAATCGATCCCGGTATCCATGCGGATGACGGTGATGCCGGTGACGACCTCGCCGGCCGCGATCGCGCTCTGGATCGGCGAGGCGCCGCGATACAAGGGCAGCAGCGAGGGATGCAGATTCAGCACTCCGGCCGGCGCCAGCGAGAGGATCGGCTTGTTGAATTTCTTGCCGTAAGCAACCGCGACCAGGACGTCCGGCCGCAGCGAGCGCAGGTGGTCCAGCACCGGCTCGGCGTTGATGTCGTCCGGCTGGATAACCGGCAGCCGCAACGACCGCGCGACCGCCACGACCGGCGGCGGTTTCACCAACCGCGCCCGGCCGACCGGACGGGACGGCCGCGTAACCACCAGCGGAATTTCGTGGCGGTTCACCAACAGCCGTAGCGAGGGCGTGGCGAATTCGGCCGTGCCGAAGAAGATGACCCTCATGCCGGCGCGGCAGCTTCCTCGGCGGGCGCCGCTTCGGCGAACTGCAGTTCGCCGCCCTCGACGATCCTCTCGGTGAACATGATCCCGTCCAGGTGGTCGATCTCGTGCTGGATGATCCGTGCCAGGAAACCCTCCGCCGCCAGCGAGCGGGCGCGTCCCCGCTCGTCGAGGGCCTTAACCCGGATATTCAGATGGCGCTCGACCGGACCGAACCAGCCCGGCAGCGAGAGGCAGGCCTCGTCGGCCACCTCGGACCCGCTGGCCTTGGAGATGCGCGGGTTCACCAGGGTGAGGACTTCGGCGTCCTCGGATTCCTGACACACGATCAAGCGCAGCGGACGACCGACCTGCGGTGCGGCCAATCCCACACCGGAAGCCGATCGCATCGTTTCTTGCATATCGTTCGCCAGGCGCCGGACAGAATCGTCCACTTTGGGGACCCGTGCGGCCACGCGTCCCAGCATTGGGTGTTGTGCCGGCAGTATCGGCAATACCGCCATAACGCAATCGTTAATAGAAATCGACCGGATCGACATCCACCACCCAACCACCGTGGGGGATGCCGAAAACCGGGCGTAATTGGCCCGGTCCAGATAGCACAATCATATGCCAGCGGAAGATTCCCCTCTGTCGCCACACCTGGCACTGGGCCGGTCCCCAAATCTGGGGCGGGTCATCGCCGCCGTCCGAATCGACCAGTTTCGATTCGATCTGCTCGCTCAACGCCAGCGCTTCGGATTCGGCCCGCTGGGGTTGCCGGTTGCCGATCACGAACCGGGTAAGTTCGCGGAACGGCGGCATCCGGTAACGCCGCCGTAGTTCGATTTCGGTGCGGAAGAACTTCAGGTAGCTGCCGGTGCGGACCGCTTCCAGGACGTAGCTTTCGCTGTCGCGGGCCTGCAGCAGCATCGTTCCCTCGATGTTGTCGGCCAGGGTCACGTCGCGCAGCCGCGAGAGAGTCTGGTACACCCTTTCGGGGGCCTGGTAATCGGGGAAATTCAGTCCGAAGTCGGCCTGGACGACGCCCAGCAGATCGGCGCGCAGGTATTCGGCGAACGCCAGCAGGCGGGTGGTTCCGACCAGGATGTTGACCACCCCGCGCGAGAACCGTTGCGCGTTGCGCTGGCAGGCCTGCGGGCTAAGGTCCGAATCGATCCGGTCGATTCGCGCCCGCGGCATCAGCGAGCGCAACGCTCGCACCACCGATTGGGTGCCGTAGCCGTACGTCCGCAGCGCCGGCGAACCGCATTCCGGGCAGGCCTCGGGCGGCGGGCTGGAATCGCCGCAGATGTGACAGACGAGGGCGTCGCGGTCCTCGTGCCAGAAGAGCGAGGCCGAACAATAGCGACAGGTGCAGCGAAAACCGCACTCGCGGCAGGCGGTCGCGGTGGCTGATCCGCGGGTGGCAACGTGCACGACCGAGCGCTGCCCGGCGGCGAACGCGGTCTCCAGCGCCTCGCAGAGGTCCTCGGAGATCATTCCGCCCGGTCCCATCAGGGTTGCCGAGCGCATATCGATGATCTGGGCCACTCCGGATCCGGCGGCGTTGCCCCAGCCGCGGCCGACCTTCATCCGCAGCTGACGCAACAGGCGGGCCGACCGCAGCAGGACGAAACGGATCGTCTCGTGTTCGACTTCGTTGAAGGTCGATACCAGCGGCGTGGCGGTCCCCAGGACCATGGGTATGTCGGCGATCCGGGCCAGCTCCCGGGCGGCCTGGGCGGCGCTGACGGTGCGCAGCGGGGCCGCTTTGTAAAGCCGGTCTTCCTCGCGGTCGACGATCACCAGCCCGAGGTTCGTAAGCGGGGCCCAGACCGCCGGCGGGTGACCGATAAGTACGTCCACCTCGCCGGCCCGCAACGCCCGCCACAATCCCACCCGCTGGCTGGGGGTGGTTGCATCGGAAAGAACCACCGAGCGTCCGGAAAGCTCCGGGATAAGGGCCCGGCCCAGCGCCGCCGCCTCGGCCTGGCTGGGGGCCAGCAACAGCACCTGGCGATCGGCGGCAAGCATCCGGTTGATCACCCGCAGGTAGGCGGGCAGGCGTTCGGCCAGCCGGCCCTGCAGCAGCAGGGAACCGTAGACGGGGCGCTCCAGGAATCCCTCCAGGGCGTTCTGGGCGGCCAGGTCCTCCATGTCCTCGCCGGGGTATTTGCCCAGCTCCGGCAGGGCGAAGCGCCTTCGCAGGTCGACCCAGCCGGTCCGGGCCAGGTTTTTCAGCGACGCCCGCGAGCCGCCGGCTGCGAGCAGATCTCGCACCGCCACCGGTTCTCCGGCGGCGATCAGCCGCAACAGCAGGCGGCGCTGCGCCGGCGCCCGGGCCAGGTCCTGGATGCGGGCCAGGGCCTCGGCCGGCGGAATCGTCAACTCGGCCACCGGGGTGCCGGTCTCCGGCAGCTCCAGCTGGCTCCACCGTCGCAACCGCCCCAAACCCACCAGCTCGTTCAGAGCGTTGGCCGAAACCGGCCGGCCGACCTGGGCCGTGATCTCGGCGCGGGTGCCCACCCGCAGCTCCTCCAGCGCGGCCACGATCGAGCGGCGGTGCCGGCTCAGCCCGTCGGCTTCGGCCGCCGGGGCCGAGGCGAATCGGTGGCTCACGTACTTGCCAATCCGCGGCGGCAACATCGCCTCCAGGACCGAACCGATCGGGGTCGCGAATCGATCGGCCGTCCAGGCCGCCAGGTGCCGCTGCAGCTGTGGCACCAGCGACGCCAGTTCCAGGATGGCCAGGACCGGCTTGGTGCGCAGCGGCGGGGGCTCCTCGCTGACCCCGAATACCACTCCGAGCAGCTCCCGGCGTCCGAATTCGACCAGCACCAGCTGTCCGGGGGCTATCTGGCGGGCGAACTGGGCGCGCGCCTGATAGCTGAACAATTGCGAACCGCGGATCGGCGAGCCCAGCACCGCCACCTCGGCGTAGCGGACCGCCTCCGGTCGGGCAGAATCCCGGTCTTCGCTCAAGACGCGCCGCCGATGATCGCGGCGATTTCGGCAACCGCCTGATCCAGCCGGTCGCGCCGGTTCACCACCTGATGCTGGCAAGTGCGCCCGAACTGATCGTCGGCGGAAAGCTGGGCTTGGCGCGATCGCAGCGATTGCTCGTCCTCGCCCCTTTCGCGCAGCCGGCGCTCCAGCTCGGCCGAGTTTTCGGCGCGCAGGAATATCACCGGGACTGCGGGGATCTGCTCGCGGACCGCCGCCGCGCCCTGCGGGTCGATCCGCAGGATCACGTCGTGTCCGGCCCTCAGCAGGCGATCGACTTCGGCCCGCGGCGTCCCGTAGCGGCGGCCGAATACCCGGGCCCATTCCAGGAACCGGCCCTCGGCCAGCCAACGGTCGAATTCGGCGTCGCTGATGAAGTAATGATTAACCCCCTCGCGCTCGTTGGGGCGTGGAGCGCGCGTGATTGCCGTTACCGCCCGCCGCAGATTGGGAATCCGCGCCAGCAGCCCTTCGATGACCGCATCCTTGCCCGAACCCGAAGATCCGGTCAAGACGAACAATCGTCCTTGTGCCGGGATTGCCAAACCCGCTCCGATTTCTTATACATAAGGGCGTTTCGCCCAATTTTGCAGGTCGTAGTTTCAGTGGCACTCCCGTCCCTCGCCGTAGACGTGAACCCGCTAGCCGGGGCCGGGGCCGGGGAGCATGTTGAGCGCCGCTTCGAGGTAGTCCTCGGCGACATTGTGCCGGAGATGACCGGTCCGGTGCGCGGCCAGGTGCGGGCCTACCGGTCGGAGGCCGAAATCCTGGTGGCCGGTTCGCTGGAGGCGGAGGTCGCCGAGGAGTGTCGTCTCTGCCTGGAATTGCTTCCGCGCGGCCTGGCACTGGATGTATCGGGCAGGTTCCTGCGGGCCGGCCGGCCTGAACTTGACCCCAATGCCGCTGCCTTCGATCCCGACGCGGGCGTGATCGCCGAAGACGGGCACATCGATCTGGCCGACCTGGTGGCGCAGACGATCCTGGGTGCGCTCAACCCGTTTCCCGACTGCGCGGGCTCCTGCGATCGCTATAGCCAAGTAAAATCTGCCTTCACGGCCCCTTCGGACCCAGCCGCCACCGACCCGCGCCTGGCACCGTTCAAAAACCTGCTGGCCGAGATCATCTCCGAGAAGCCGCCATCCGAGGACGCATAGATGGGCGCACTGCCAAAGCAAAAGATCACGCGTCGGCGTCGCGGCAATCGCCGCGCCCACCACGCCCTCAAGGTGCCGCAGCTGCAACCGTGCATGAACTGCGGCGCGCTGGCCCCGTCGCACGTGGTCTGCCAGGCTTGCGGCTACTACCGCGGAACCGACGTCGTCGGCCTCGACCGCCCAAACCTTAAGTACCGCTAGCTACAGCCCTCCGGGGTCGCGCGCCCCGCTAAAGGGCCCATCGCGCCGATGCCAGCATCGTACGCACTCCTCTTTCCCGGTCAGGCCTCGCAGAAGGTCGGGATGGGTCGGGCCCTGGCCGCGGATTCGCCGAGCGCGGCGGCCGTGTTCGCCCTCGCCGAAGAGGTGACCGGGCTCCCGATTACGCGGCTGTGCTTCGAGGGGCCGGACCGGGATCTGGTCCGGACCGAATTCCTTCAGCCCTGCCTGGCGGCCACCAGCCTGGCGACGCTGGCGGCGGCGCTGGAGGAAAGCGGTGCGCAGGACCCGTCAGCCCCGGATTCGCTGGCGTCGGTCCCCAATCCCCCGCGGGCCCTGGCCGGACACTCGGTGGGCGAGATTCCGGCCCTGGCGGCTGCCGGAGCGCTGGAGCTCCGGGACGCCTTCAAGGTCGTTGCCGAACGCGCCCGCGCGATGGCCGAGGCCGGCGAAGCCAATCCCGGCGGGATGCTCGCGCTCATCGGCGGCGACCTCGAAGGGGCCTACGCCCTCTGCGAGCTGGTCGACGCCGGTGGCCCGGGTTTCCGTCTGGGGGTTGCCAATCTCAATGCCCCCGGTCAGACCATCGTCGCCGGGGCTCCCGAAGCCTTAAAGGAGGCGGCCGACATAGCCCGCGAGTGGGGATTCCGCCGGGCCCTCGAGTTGCCGGTGAGCGCCGCCTTCCATACCCCGTACATGGAACCGGCCCGAAGTCGGCTCGCTGAATTGATCAAAGATCTGCCGGTCCGCGACCCCCGGATTCCGGTCGTTTCGAACGTCTCCGGCGACCTGATTTCGGACGCGGCCTCAGTGCGCGAGGAGATCTGCGCCCAGGTCGTCGCCCCGGTGCTGTGGTCCCGGTCCGTGCAACTGCTCTTCTCGGAGGGGATAACATCGTTCTTTGAAGTCGGGCCGGGCAACGTGCTCTCAGGTCTGCTGCGCCGTATCATTCCCTCCGCCAGAGGGATCCAGGTCGGCGAGCCGGAACAGCTGCGCTCGCTGGCCGATTCGCTAAATGGCACCATTCATGGATGACCGAGAACTTACCGGCAAGACCGCGCTCGTAACCGGCGCCTCGGGGGCGATCGGGTCCGAGATCGCCCGCGCCCTGGGCGGCGCCGGCGCCACGGTTCTGGTGCACTACAACTCCAACGCCGCGGCGGCCGCGGAACTCTGCGCCGAAATCGAGTCGCTGGGCGCCGGCGCGCAGGCATTCGCGTCCGACCTGTCCACCGAATCCGGCGCCGGTGATCTGTTCAAGGAAATCAACGCCGCCGGCCACGGCGTGCAGATACTGGTCAACAACGCCGGGATAACCCGCGACGGCCTGCTAGCGCGAATGAAAGAAGAGGACTGGCAGGCGGTACTGGAGACGAACCTTTCGTCGGCGTATCGGACTTCGCGCGCGGCCCTGCGTCCGATGGTGCGCGGACGCTGGGGGCGGATCATCAACATCTCCTCGGTCGCCGGAATTAGCGGCAACCCCGGCCAGGCCAACTACTCGGCCGCCAAGGCCGGCATGATCGGCTTCACCCGCGCCCTGGCGCGCGAGGTCGCGGCCCGTTCGATCACGGTCAACGCGGTGGCCCCGGGGTTTATCGAATCGCCCATGGCGGCCGCGGCCGGCGAGCAGTTGCTGGAGCGCGTCCGCGAGATGATCCCGCTCGGGCGCCTGGGCGAGCCGGCGGAGGTCGCCGCCGCGGTCAGGTTCCTGGCCTCGGAGAAGGCTTCGTACATCACCGGCCAGGTCCTGGTGGTCGACGGCGGGCTGGCAATGTGAGGGCGGCTTGCGATGTTTGAAAAGATCCTGATCGCCAACCGCGGCGAGATCGCGGTCCGCATCATCCGCGCCTGCCGCGAGATGGGTATCAAGACTGCCGCCGTCTACTCCGAGGCCGACGCCGCCAGCATGCACGTGCGACTGGCCGACGAGTCGGTCTGCATCGGGCCTGCCGCCGCCGCCGAGAGCTACCTGCACGTGCCCAACATCATCGCCGCCGCCCGCAACGTCGGCGCCGAGGCCATCCACCCGGGCGCCGGTTTCCTGGCCGAGAGCGCGATGTTCGCCGAAGTCTGCCGCGAGTATGAAATCGCCAACATCGGTCCGACCCCCGAGCAGCTGGCCGCCGCCGGCAACAAGTCGGCCGCCATCGAGGCCGCCCGCGACGCCGGCCTCCCGATCCTGGAGTCGTCGTCCGAGCCGCTGCGCGACCTTCGCACCGCCCGCGACGCCCTGGCCGAGCTCGGCACCCCGGCGATGCTCAAGGCCGCCGCCGGTGGAGGCGGGCGCGGCATGCGCCAGATCCGCAACTTCTCGCAGCTGATGACCGCGTTCCCGCAGGCCCAGTCCGAGGCCGCGGCGGCGTTCGACAGCGGCGACCTCTACCTCGAACGGCTGGTGGAAGGCGCCCGCCACGTCGAGATCCAGATCCTGGGCGACGGGCGCAACGTTCGGCACCTGGGCGAACGCGACTGCTCGGTCCAGCGCCGCCACCAGAAGGTCATCGAAGAGGCGCCATCGCCTTCGCTGAACGACAAGCTGCGCCGCCGCATCGCCTCGGCCGCGACCAAGCTCGCGCGGTCGCTCAAGTACGAGAGCGCCGGAACGGTCGAGTTCCTGGTCGACAAGGACGACAAGCACTATTTCATCGAATTGAACGCGCGCATCCAGGTCGAGCACCCGGTCTCGGAAGCCCTGACCGGCATCGATCTGGTGCAGTGGCAGATCCGAATCGCCGCCGGCGAGCGGATCGATTTCAAGCAGGGCGACGTGAAGCCCAACGGCCACGCGATCGAGTGCCGGCTGATCGCCGAGGACTCCGAGAACGACTGGGTGCCCTCGGCCGGCCTGGTGTCCAAGCTCAGCCTGCCGGGGGGTCCCGGGGTTCGCGTCGATTCGCACGTCTACGCCGGCTACCAGGTCCCGACCCAGTACGATTCGCTCCTGGCCAAGATCATCTGCCACGGGCGCGACCGCGACGCTGCAATCGCGGCAACGCGCACCGCCCTGGCCGAGGTGGAAGTCGGCGGCATCGCCACCAACCTGCCTTACCTCAAGCGGGTCATGGACGACCCCGATTTCGTCGCCGGACGGCACACCCTCGACGAGATGCCCGGTCAGGCGGCTCCCGAACCGGCCGGGGCATAGATGGCGGGCCCGGTGCGGTACCGCCACGAACGCTACGACGCGCGCCGCTGCGCGTTCCAGGCCCTCTATGCGGCCAGCGTCTCCGATGAAGACCCGCTGGCAATCCTGGCCGGGGTCGACGGCGGGGACCTGCTCAATTCCGCCGGCTTGGAGTTCGCGCGCTCGCTGCTGTCGACCCACGCCGATCATGCCGATTCGATCTACCAGCAGATCAGCGAGGCGACCGAGTGGGAGCTCGTGCACGAATCGCCGGTGGAGCTCTCGATCCTGGGCCTGGCCGCGGCCGAACTGATCTCGGGACAGACACCGCCGGCGGTGGTGATCAACGAGGCGGTGGAATTGGCCAAGCTCTATGCCTCGCCGGCCGCGTCCGGCTACATCAACGGGATGTTGCGGACAATTGCCGAGCGTAACGCTCCCGCCGGCAGGACCCCGCAACCGGACAACTGATGGCTACCTCGCAACCGATCGACCCGTCCGCCCAGAACCAGCGCGACGAAGGGATGATGACCCTTCGTGAGCACCTGGTCGAGTTCCGCTGGCGGCTGACGATCTCGGTGGTGGCGATCCTGGTCTGTTCGCTGACTTTCTGGCCGTTCAAGGATTTCATCTTCGACATCCTGCAGTCCCCGCTGGGCCAGGATGTGCACCTGCAGCAGATCGAGCCCACCGAGGCCTTCTTCTCATTCTTCAAGGTCGCGGTCCTGGGCGGGATCGGAATCGCATCCCCGGTCGTGCTCTACCAGATCATGGCCTACGTCTCGCCCGGGCTTTATCCGAACGAGAAACGCATCTTCTACGCCTCGATCCCGGCGATGCTGGCGATGTTCTTCATCGGCGTGATGTTCTGCTGGTTCGTGATTCTCAGGTTCACCTTGAACTTCCTGACCGGATTCGCGCCCGAGGACATCAATACCGAGCTGAGCATCGATTCCTATGTCAGCTTCGTCGCCCGGATGTTGCTGGTGGTCGGACTGGTGTTCGAGACTCCGTTCGCGATATTTCTGCTGGCCAAGTTCCGAATCGTTTCGGCCCAGCGCCTCAAGGGCTTCAGGCGTTATGCGATAGTCGTCATCGTGATCCTGGCGGCGGTGATTACCCCGACGCCCGACCCGTTCACGCAGATGGCGGTGGCGATCCCGATGTACGCCCTCTACGAGCTGGGCGTCCTGCTGGCCGGCCTTGCGCGGACCGAAGCCCCGCCGGCGAGTTCGGAGTCGACTAGCAGCAGCTAGGAACCTGGTCCCGGGACTTGGCCCCCGGACGCTTACGCTATCGCCTGCTCACCATGAAACGCGGCCCGGATGTCGGCGGCAATCAATTCCGGCTCCTCGGAGGCGGCAAAGTGCCCGCCGCGCGGCATTTCGGTGAATCGCTGCAGGTTGTAGAAGCGGGCAATCCACTCGCGCGGAGGGTGGATCATTTCCCCAGGGAAGCTCGCGAATGCGGTCGGAACCGCGATCGGCCGATCTACCGGCAGGACTTGCGGTGCCTGGATTCGTTCGAAGTAGATGCGGACCGAGGACGCGATCGTCTGTGTCGCCCAGTAGATTGTCAAGTGGGTCAGCAATTCGTCCTTGCCGAAACGCGATTCGACGTCGCCGCCGCAATCGCTCCAGGCCCGCCACTTTTCGATGATCCAGCCCGCCAAGCCGGCCGGAGAGTCGTTCAATCCGTAGCCCAGCGACTGCGGCTTGGTTCCCTGCTGGTGTCCGTATGAACCCTCCGCCCACTGCCATTGGGCGCGCGCGTCCAAGTAGGCGCGTTCGTCCGCGGTAAGCGTGGACTCGTCCACCGCCGGCGAATCTCCACCGGCGGCCATGAAGTGCAGGTGGATGCCCTCCACGACGTCGGAGTGATCCCGCCCCAGGGCGGTCGAAATTCCCGCGCCCCAGTCTCCGCCGTGCGCCAGGAACCGCTCGTATCCAAGGACATCGGTCATCAGCTTGCGCCAGATCGCGGCGATACCGCCCACGTCCATGCCGCGCCGGCGGGGCTGGTCGGAGAAACCGTAGCCGGGCATGGAGGGTATGACGAGATCGAACGAGGCCCCCTCTGGGGCGCCGAACGAAGTTGGGTCGGAAAGCGGGGCGATGACCTTCTCGAGCTCGACGAAGGTGCTGGGCCAGCCGTGCGTTAGAACCATCGGCCTTGGGTTCGGTCCCTTGCCGCGGACGTATACGAAATGGATATTCAGCCCATCGATTTCGGCCTTGAAGTGCGGGTATTGGTTGAGCCGCCGCTCCTGGGCGCGCCAGTCGAAGTCGTCTTGCCAGTAGTTGCAGAGTTCGCGCAGGTAACCCTGCGGGGTCCCCAGGTCCCAGCCCACCGCCTCGAGCTCGCCCGGCCAGCGGGTGCGCCGCAGGCGCTCGCACAGGTCCGACAACACTGCGTCGGCGATGTCGATCCGGAAGGGTTCGATCGTCACGCTCGGATTCCTTCGGCGTTCATGGGCGACAGGCAACGTCCGGCTTTTTTCTGGTCAGCCGAACGATCCGACCGGGACTATTCTGGGCCCCGCCCGGACGCCCCATTCGCGCAAGGATGACGGTTCCGGGCTTCGGGCCGGGATGGCCATTGGAATTGCCATTCGGCGCGAGAGCCGCCGTAGCGATCCGTCAGTCGCCGAAAAACGCGTCCCGGATGTCGGCCGCCAGCAGTTCCGGTTCCTCGGAGGCTGCGAAGTGTCCGCCGCGCGGCATTTCGGTGTAGCGAACCAGATCGAAGAACCTGCCCACCCATTCGCGCGGCGGGTGGGAGATTTCCACCGGAAAGCGGGCGAAAGCGGTTGGCACGGCGATCGGCCGGGCGGGATCGAGCAGCGGCGGGGCCTGCTGGCGTTCGTAGTAGAGCCGGATCGAGGATGCGATCGTGTTGGTTGCCCAGTAGATCGTCAAGTGAGTTAACAATTCGTCCTTGGAAAAACGCGACTCGATATCGCCGCCGCAGTCGCTCCAGGCGCGCCACTTCTCCACGATCCAGCCCGCCAGACCGGCCGGGGAGTCGGTGAGCCCATAGCCAAGCGACTGGGGGCGGGTGCCGTGCTGGTGGGAGTACGCCCCCTCCTGGGCCTGCCATCGCGTCCGCCCGGCCAGGAATCGGCGCTCGTCGGACGACAGCGAGCTTTCGTCCAATCCCGGGAATTCGCCGGCGGCGGCCAGGAAGTGTAGGTGCAGCCCTTCCACGACGTCGGCGTGGTCCCGACCCAGCGCGGTCGATACCATGGCACCCCAATCGCCGCCGTGGGCCAGAAACCGTTCGTAGCCCAGGACGTCGGTCATCAATCTGCGCCAGATTGCCGCGATCCGAAAGGGATCCATGCCGGGCCGGCGCGGCTGGTCGGAGAAGCCATATCCGGGCAGCGACGGCACGACCACGTCAAAAGAGGCGCTCGGATCGGCACCGACCGCAGCCGGGTCCGCCAGCGGGGTGATGACTTTTTCGAGTTCGACGAACGTGCTGGGCCAGCCGTGGGTGAGCACTAATGGCTTGGGGTTCGGGCCCTTGCCGCGCACGTGCACGAAATGGATCTTCAGCCCGTCGATTTCGGCCAAGAACTGCGGGTACTGGTTGAGTCTCCGCTCCTGGGCGCGCCAGTCGAAGTCGGTTTGCCAGTAGTGGCAGAGTTCGCGGACGTACCCGAGCGACGAACCGTATTCCCAGCCGGCGCCTTCGATCTCGCCCGGCCAGCGGGTCCGCCGCAGGCGCTCGCTCAGATCCGCGAGCACCGGATCTTCGACGTTGATCTTGAACTGTTCGATCATCGGTTTGGTTCTCTCAGATGCTCAATTCCGCCCGGTAGCGGCCGGATTCCAAGGACAGAGTCGGACGATCGCGGATCCAACCGGCGAGCGCCGGCCGCAGCGGGGCGGGGGTTCATCTTGATTGCGCCGGATTGTTGCAATCGGTTGACTCCCAGTCCAGTCCAATCCGCTCCAGGGTGGCAATGAAATCGGGCGGCGGCTCCGACCGCCACCGCCGCATTTCACCGTCCGGCAGGGCAACTTCGACCGCGCGCGAATGCAGCATATGCCTCCGCGCGCCGGATCCGTCGCCGTAGAGCGAATCGCCAAGCAACGGATGGCCCAGCGCCGCCAGATGCACTCGCGCCTGGTGGGTGCGGCCGGTGATCAGGTCGATCTCGAGTAGCGCCGTTCTTTCGGCCGCTGCGAGAACCCGGTAGGCGGTCGTAGCCGGGCGGCCGCGTGCAGACCGGACCGATTGCGCCCGGCGGTTCTCCACCGACCGCCCAATGGGCGCTTCGATCAGCGCCTGCGGATGTTCTGGTACGCCGCGGCAAATCGCCAGGTAGGTCTTGGCGACCCGCCGCGCGGCGAATTCGGCCTGAAGGTGCAGGAATGCTTCTTCGGTGAGCGCCGCCAGCATCACCCCGGAGGTCTGCAGGTCCAGCCGGTGCACGATGCCGGGCCGCACCGATCCGCCGACGGCGGCGATTTGCGGGTAGCGGTGCAGCAGACCGTTGACCAGGGTTCGGTCGGGGTGGCCGGGGCCCGGATGGACCGAAAGGCCGGCCGGCTTCACGAGCGCCAGCACTCCCTGATCCCGGTCCAGCACCTCAAATGCGACATCCTGGGCGACGATGTCGATCATTTCGGTCGGGGCGCCCATGAATTCGATCTCGTCGCCGGCCGAGATCCGGCGCGCCGGCCGCGCGATCTGCCCATTTATGGTGCCGGCGCCGGCGTGCAACTGCTTCTGGATCGCCGAGCGGCTTTGATCCGGCAGGCGCGCGGTCAGCGCGCGGTCGAGTCTTTCACCGTTGTCGGCCTCGGATGCCGTAAAGCGCAGCGCCGGTCCCTGCGCCGGGTTCATGCGGTCGGCGGCAGGGCCTGGGGATCGCGCTCCAGCTTGCCGAATATGACCAGTACAACCAGGACCACCATGGAGACGTTGATCGCCGAATCGGCCAGGTTAAATACCGGCCACCACCCCAGGTCGACGAAGTCGACGACGTGTCCCAGCCGGAAGCGGTCGATGAGGTTACCGGCCGCGCCGCCGATAATGCATCCGAGTACGATCCGCGCCAGCAGGGTGGGCTGGCGCAGGTATCTGAGAAAAATGGCGATGACCGCAGCAAGCGCGGCGAGCACGAACAAGATCGTCACCCAAGACGAAAGCGCGCCCGAAAAGATGCCGAATACGATACCGTCGTTGTGCACCAGTCGGAGTCTCAGCAACGGCTCAATTACCCAGAGGGCCTGACCGGGACGCTCGTCCAACAGGTCCGCGATAACGACTTTGCTCAGTTGGTCTAGAGCCGCGATAAGCGGCGCCACCGCCAGGGTGGGAAGGTACGCCCGCCACCCGATCCGCGGGGCCTGCTCGAGCGTTGGGTCAATCGGTTTGGCCAGGGTCCCGACCTTTGTTCTGACGGCCGCAATCGACGGGGATCAATTATCCCGCCGGGGGCGGAAGTGATCGGTCCGCTGGCCGACCGGCGACCGGCGTTGTTTGAGATTGCCGAGACGATCCTGCTTGCGCTGGTCATCTTCTTCGGGGCGCGCCTTTTCGTGCAGACGTTCTCGATCGACGGCCGCTCAATGCAGGCCAGTTTCGAGCCCGGCGAGTACGCCCTGGTCAGCAAGGCCTCCTACGGCCTGGGTTCCCCGCAGCGCGGCGACGTGGTGGTCCTCTACCGGCCCGGAAAACCCACCGAGGAGCTGCTAAAGCGCGTGATCGGGCTGCCCGGCGAGGAGATCGCCATCCGCGGCGGCCAGATCCTGATCAACGGTCGCGAACTTGACGAATCCCAGTATCTGGGCGACCTCGAGACATCCAACTTGGCTTCGACCGCCGTGCCCGCCGGAGCCTATTTCGTGCTGGGTGACAACCGCTCGGTGAGCCAGGATTCGCGCAGCTTCGGACCGGTCCCGCGCGAAGCGATCGTCGGCAAGGTGGTACTCGTGTATTGGCCGATCGATCAGGCCCGGACGGTACCCGATCCGATCCTCAAGCTTGCCGCCTAGTCGTCGCGTTCGGGAAGCCCCAGGGGCCAACTGCGACGCAACTTGGTCACCGTGTCCGGCAATTCCTCCGGCAGGACCTTGGTTTCGCCCAGGACGGACATGAAATTGGTGTCCCCGGGAAAACGCGGCACGACATGGTAATGAAGGTGGTCCGGGATGCTTCCCCCGGCCGTGCCACCCAGGTTCGCCCCGATGTTGAATCCGGCCGGGCTGTACGCAGACCGGAGCGCGGTCACCGTGGCCCGGGTGAACCGGCCGAGTTCGTCCAGTTCCGGATCGCTGAGATCCTCCAGTTCGCCGACGTGGCGGTAGGGCAGGATCAGCACGTGCCCGGTGTTGTAGGGGAACCGGTTCAGCACCGCAAACACTTTGCTCCCCTTGGCCACCACCAGCCCCTCCGGAGCCGCCTGCGGATCGGGATCGATGCAGAAGGGGCAACCCCTGGGCGCTGAATCCTTAATGAACTGCATCCGCCACGGGCTCCAGAGCCTCTCCAAGTTCTCTCCCCGCAATCACCGCTGCTCCCGATTATGTATCCGGCCCGCCGGCCCGCCGGTCCGCCGGCGGGAGGCCCAATGATCGACATTGCCCCGAATTTGGAAGAGGTCTTCGCCGCCCTGCCGCCAGGTTCCCGGCGGTTGCTCGAACGCTTCAACCGGATGCTGGTTTCGGACGCCGCCGTGCGCGGCTACGTCGCTCGCTCGCCGGTCCGGCAGAGCTGGCAATCGCACATCCTCGATTCGCTGGCCGCGGCCCCGCTTCTCGACGCCCTCCTGGTTCAGCGGCCCGCACCCCGGATCGCCGACGTGGGGTCGGGCGCCGGCCTGCCGGGAATCCCCTTGGCGATCGCCCGCCACCGGTGGCATCTGACCCTGTTCGAGGAGCGCCGCGGACGAGCCCGGTTGCTGGACCGGTTCGTCAGCCAGCTCAAAGTCGATAACGCCCGACCCGAAAAGGACGATGCGGCCCGGCACGCGGGGCTATTTGACGCGACCGTGGCTCGCGCCCTGGCGCCACCTCCGAGGGCCCTTGAGCTGTGCCGCGGCCTGGTGCGGGAGAAGGGGGTGGTGGTCCTTTATCTGACCTGCGACCAGATGGCCGAATGGCCCGCGTCGGAACGGCCGGAACCGCTGGGGGTCGCCCGCTACCACCTGCCCGGGCTGCGTTCCGGGCGGATCGCCGTCGCCTTTCCGGCCGGAACGTTGGCGGCGAACCCGGGCCGGGGCTAAAACCGCCTATCATCTTGCCGGGCGCAGGGAGAGACCTTCCGTCCCTGCAAACTAGAATTTTCGCCGGATGCTTGAGCGGGCCCTGACTGCACAATTGGGCATGGCCGCAGCCGGTTTTAAGGAGCCCCACTGCAAATGGCCTCGACCTTTGACGACGTGGCGGACGTAATCAGCAACACGCTCCCCAACGTCGATAAAGATTCCCTTTCCATGGACACCACGTTCCAGGGCGACCTTAACGCCGATTCGCTGGACTTGGTCGAACTGATCATGGAGCTCGAAGAACATTACGATCTTTCAATCCCGGACGAGGACGCCCAGGAAATCGCCTCGATCGGCGACGCCGTCCGTTACATCGAAGAACACCAGTAGTGGGACCGCCGCTTGTCGGGGCGCCTGGCGCCGCCGGCGCGTGGCACTGAACCTGCCCGCCCGGCATTGCCGCTCAATGCGCCGGTGCCAGGCGGAGGCAGTCGCGGTAAGGTGGGCAGTTGAGCGAGACTTCCGAAATCGGCGCCCGCCTGCGCGCGGTCATGCGACACTACCCGACCGGGGTGACCATCGTAAGCACCTCGGACGGGGGCAACCCGCACGGGATGACGGTCAACTCGTTCACTTCCGTCTCGCTTGACCCGCCGCTGGTGCTGGTCTGTATCGCCCACTCCGCGCACTGTAACCAGATGATCAAGAATTCCGGGTGCTTTGCGGTGAGCATACTGGGTCACGACCAGGCCGACGTCTCGTCCGGTTTTGCCGACAACGACCCGGCAGCTCAACCCATTCACGAATTCCGGCATCACCGCTACGAACTGGGTTCGACCGGTTCTCCGCTGCTTGCGGGTGCGGTAGCGCACCTCGACTGCCGGGTGCAGGAAGAATTCGAGGTCGCCGACCATACCGTCTTCGTTGGTCTCGTCGAATACGCTCGCGAAGCCGACGCCAGGGCGTCGCTGGTCTTCTTCGACGGAAAGTACGCGCGTACCTAGGTGCCCGCCCGAATAGCCGGCCTGGGCATGGCCCTGCCCAAACAGGCGCGCACGAACCATGCTCTGGCCCAGATCGTGGACACGTCCGACGAGTGGATCTGGAGCCGGACCGGCATCCGCGAGCGTCGAATCGCCGCAGACGACGAATCCACCTTCAGCCTGGGGCTTGGCGCCGGCCGCGCGGCGTTGGAGCAGGCCGGTTTGCAACCCGAGCAGGTCGAGCTGGTGATAGTTGCCACAATGACCCCGGACCTGGGATCGCCGGCGGTTGCCAATCTGGTCCAGGACTCGCTCGGGGCACGTACGGCCGGCGCAATAGACATCAACACCGCCTGCACCGGCTTTATCTACGGGCTCTCGCTGGCCACGGCGATGGTCGATACCGGTCAGGTGGGCAACGCGCTGGTCATCGGGTCCGAGACCATGTCGCGCATCCTGGACTGGTCGGACCGGTCGACCTGCGTCCTGTTTGGCGACGGGGCCGGCGCGGCGGTGATCGACGGCGGCGGCGCGGACCGCTCGTTCCTGGCCTTTTCGCTTGGTTCGGACGGGGGCGGGGCAGGGTCGCTTTACCGTGCCAACAGCTACGGGTTGCTCGACCAATTTCCCGGCGCAAATGGATCGCTAGATCTGCAGATGGACGGTCGTGAGGTCTACAAGTTCGCGACCAGGGCATTGACCGACACGGTCGTGGCGACCGCCGAAAAAGCCGGCGTGGCAGTAGAGGACCTGGACCTGATCGTTCCCCACCAGGCCAACGTCCGGATCATCAAATCAGCCGCCGAACAATTGGGCCTGCCGATGGAGCGATTCGTGGTAAACGTCGAGCGCTACGGGAACACGTCGGCGGCCTCAATACCGATCGCCCTGGCCGAATCGGACGCCAGCGGACGTCTTGCCGAATCGAACCTGGTCATGCTGGTTGCGTTCGGGGCCGGGCTCTCCTGGGCCGGCGCGCTGCTAAGGACCGGTTCCTAGAGGGAGAATCGCTCCCGGCAGGAGGCGATCAGGGGTTAATCAGGGCCCAGTCGACCAGCGCAGCAAGATCCTCGTCGCTGCCTTCGAAAACGAACAGGACCCACTGGCCCTTGTCTTCGTCCACTTCTTCGGGAACCATGATCATGGTCCGGGCCACGTCGTCGTCATGCAGCGCGATGATCCCGCCGAGATCGTCCTTATCCACGATGGGTTCGGTGTTTTCGGCAAAGTCGTACGGCAATTGCGCCACGACGTAATAGCTTTCAGATTCCTCTGCGTCACCGCTGTAGAAGACCGGCACCGTGACCGCGAAGGACTCGCCCGGCCGGGCCCGGTAACTGGATTGGTCCAGTCCGGTAACCAGCGAATTGCCGCTGGAGTCCTTCTGCCCGGTCAGGATCAGGGTCTGGTGCGACTCGATGTCGGAGAGGATGTAGCCGGGGATGCTGTCCAGATCGTAATTGCCACCCCTAGGATCGCCGCTTTCGTGGGGCGAATTCCGGGAGAAGTCGATCACCACGCCGCGATCGCGGTCTCCCACCCCGTCGAAGATTCCACGCGGGAGCCTGCTGGCGCCCTTAAGGTGCAGCTTTGTCAGCCCGCTCAGGCCTTCGAGATCGCCGCTGCTTAACGCGAATGTCCGGCCGTCGTCCGTGTCTTCCAGATCCAGGGAAGTGATTGCCGACAGGTCCTTGAGGGTGATGTCGTCGCCGCGGTGGGTTATCGAAGTTATGTCATCCAGCGCGTCCTCGATCGCATCCTCCACCAGGCTGCTGCGGTCAGAGACCAGGACCCTGGGGGCGTCGGCGTCGCTGACTACGATTTCGGCGACCGAAATGTCCAGCACGTCGGTCAGGTCCACCGATTCGCGGCGGCCGGTCCCGTCGCGCTCGCGGTAGGCGTCGGCGTCGGCGTCGATTTCAAGCTCGAAGTCCCAGTCCGGGTCGTTGTCGTTGTCGGATTCGACGTAGACCGGCCAGTAATAGACGACATTGCGGGCGTCCCCGTTAAGGAGCATGTTCTGGCCGATTTCGATCAGGTTCCGCTCGTCCGAATCGGCGTCAACCGTGGCGCTGACGACCAGTGAATCCTGGTCCGATTCCAGTACCCCCGGAAACGCGACCGAAACGTAGCCCATGCGGTTTTCTTTGGTCGAGTAAACGTCGGTCTGAAAGCCGGTCCGGGCCGAACCGCTGACCGTGAGCGCGATGCCGGTGCCTATGGGGATGTTGCGGAAATCGACGTCCGAGATTCGGTAGCCGGTTCCGGTCAGGTCAATGAGGCGGACTTCGCCCCGTTCACCGAACCCGATGAGGTCCTGGGGCACGGAGTCCTCGTTGAAGTCGCTGAGTTCCAGCAGCAGTTTGTAGTCGGAATCCGAAATCGAAAACCTGCCCGGCAATCTGCGTTCCAGTGCTGACGGAAGCGTCGAAAAGTCCCAGATTGCCAGACCGTCGAGTTCCAGTTCATCGCACCGGTACGAAGGCAGGTCGTAATTTGCATCATCCAGCAGCGCGTCGAGCAGCCAGGGCGAGAGTTCGCAGGCACCCAGGTCGGTCTGCCCGCGAGCGTTTTCCGAATTTGCAAAAAGCCAGACCGCAGCCAGCGCCAGCGCCAGGACGGACACTGCAGCCAGCGGCGCGCGCAACCGATTCGTCGCATGGGCTAGGTGCATGGAAACGTTCCGCTTCATCAACGGCGCAGGGGGTCTTGGATCCGTACCAAAGCGCCTATATCTAAGGATATTGGGTGCGCCCAGACCGCAGGAACCACGCACTCGCCAAAGGCGACAAACTGTACGGCCCGGGCAGGCCCGTTACGGGATCGGCGCGGAACAACTGCCGGCCGTACCGGGACAGCGCCGCCGTTACGACTAGCTATGAGCCATGGAGGAGTCGCTGCGCTGCCGCAGCGGAATGCCGGCGGAGTGGCTGATTGTCCCGGGCTGCTAATCGACCTCCATGAGTTGTAGCAGTCGGGTCGTCGTCCTCCAGTTGCGAATCGTCATGCTCTGGTAAACCGGCATCGAGGCGATTCGGCTGAGGTGGCTCCGGGATGCCTTGGCAATGAGTCGCGAGAAGTAGAGAACGCCCTCGCCCACCCAGGCTTCGTCGACGCCCGGTCTGACGCTGACATGCTCCATGGCGTCGTTCGGTGTCAGGAGAGGCATCAGGAATAGGACGTCGTAGCGGTAGGCATCCGGCTGAGTGCCGAACCCCGGCGGCGACCCTTCGACTACCGTCCGCATCTGGTCGCGGGACCGCAACGCGACCCTGGCCCCGTAGTCGAACTCCGCCGCCAGCATCTCCTCGATCCGGGCCGTCAGCGCTCCAGGCCCGCAATAAGCCGAACGGAAAACCACGTTTCCGCTCTGGATGTATGTCACGACGTCGCGGAAGCCTTCCGACTCGAAGCACTCCCGCAACTGGGCCATCCGGATCACGTTCCTTCCGCCCACATTGATTCCGCGGAGGAGCGCCAGCCAAGTCGTCTCCTGGGTTTCTTGCGTGGTCATGTCTCAGGCTTTCAGTAACTGGCCTTCAGAGAACGTCTGGACAACAATTCAACGCTTCCATGCACAAGCGTCGTTCCCGCTGATCCTTACGTTTCGGCGGATCGTCATTGCCGGAATCTCGCCAGGGAGAAGCGCGAGGCATTGCGGGGCAGTTCGATCTGAGCATCAGCCTCCAGGCACCGCTGGGAATTGCCTAGTCGCGTGGTGAGCCTCGTGATCAGCCGCCGAACAAGCGGCTGATCAACTCGGAGCGGTCGACGTTGGCAACGTGGGTAATGAACTCGTCCTGCAGCTTGTAGGCGATCACCAGGACCCAGATTAAGACCGCATGGCGGGCGAAGAAAGCGGGCGCGTCGCCCCGCTTGAATAACAGGATCGTCGCGTAGACCAGAAACAGCGGTTCGAGGAAATTCGGAAAAAGGAAAAATACGATTTCGTTGCCGGTGATGAAAAAGAGTGCCTGGCCGACCGTGCGCAGCACGAAAAATGCAATGACCGCGCGCCGAACCGGCCAGCGCCAGGCGGCGACAACCATGCCGACGTAGGTGACGTAGTCCGCTGACTTGTCGATGAGTTGGTAGACCGGGTCGGATAGCCCGAGCGGGATGAGCAGGTCGCCATCGACGCTGTCGAGGACAAAGTTGCCCCACCCCGCGAAGAAAGGGAACGGGATCAGTAACAGCGGCAGCAGGTATTTGAGCCCCACCACGGCGGCGATCAGAACGGCGTTGACGATGGTCCTCTCGCTTGGAGGAGCGGGCGGCTCCACTGCATCGAGCCCTGGCTTTTATACATCCGTGTAGGCGCGAAACCCCGCAGAACTGATCGCGGTCGACGGGGGTCAGATTCAAAGCGTTGGCGATCGGGTCGATGGCACGTCCAGTCCCGTGCAGCGAAAATCGCAAATCGTCCCCTCACACCAAAAGACAACAGCCGTCGCAATCATGAAACCGGAAGCGACAAGTCGCCTCGCCGCAATTCCGTTGGAAATCGGGCGAACCGGTCAGAGCGTCCTGCGCCGTAAACGTCGTGGCCAGGGAGATGTCCCGAGCGATGTGTGCTGGCGGGATCGTTTGTATTTGGTTTTTCTGTTCGCCGCCGCCCTGGCGATCTTGGCCGGCTGCGGCTCCCAGGGCGAGAGGGAACGGCCTTCGCTGGAGGACGCGGTGGGCCAGATGCTGGTTATCGGATTGCCCGGGGAACGCTTGAACGAGGAGACTTCCGCCTGGCTCGATGAGATTTCGCCGGGAGGCGTGATTCTCTTTGATTTCGACCTGCCTTCGGGGGGTGCCAAGCCGCGGAATATCAGTTCACCGGGTCAGCTGCGCGCATTGATCGCCGATCTGCAGGCGAAAGCCCCTATCCCCTATTTCGTTGCCATTGACGCCGAGGGCGGGCTCGTCAACCGGCTAAAGCCTGAATACGGATTCGTGGTCGATTTGCCAAGCCACCAGACGCTCGGCGCCGGCAGCCCCCAAGCGACGCTGGCGGCGGCTGCCGGGATGGCTGCGCAATTGAGCCAGTTGGGCATCAATTGGAACCTCGCCCCGGTCGTTGATGTGAACGTTTATCCCGAAAGCCCGGCGATCGGAGCCCTGGGCCGATCGTTCAGCGACGATCCGGATTCCGTGTCCGCGCACGCGGCCGCGTTTGCCGAAGCGCACGCCGCCGCCGGCGTCATCGCCACTTTGAAACACTTCCCCGGACATGGCAGCGCCGTTGGCGATACGCACCTGGGGGTAACCGACGTAACCGACAGCTACGTGCGCGACATGGAGCTGGCGCCGTACCGCGCCCTGATCGAAGATGGCCACGCGGGCGTGGTCATGACCGCCCATATCGTCAACCGCGAGCTTGATTCCCAGGGTCGCCCGGCCACCCTTTCGGCGCCGATTGTGACCGGCATATTGCGCGACGAGCTGGGCTTCGACGGCGTCGTCCTGTCCGACGACATGCAAATGGGGGCGATCGTCGAGCAGTACAGCATCGAACGTGCCGCGGTCGAGGCGATCAAGGCCGGCGTAGACGTCATCCTCATCGCCAACCAACTTTCCGACGATCCCACCGACCCGATCCGGGTCAAACGGGCAATCCTCGATGCGGTGACCAACGGGGAAATCTCGGAAGACCGCATTTACGAGTCGCTCGCCCGCGTGCTGGCGCTCAAGCACGGTTACGGCATCTACGACCCGCAGGCGTTTGGCGGTAACCGCGTTCCCTGGAAATGCTAGTTGCAGCAACCGCGGCGAGTATTACATCGGAAATTGGGACCGAGCAGGCAATACCGTCACAGGCGATAAACGCCCGTTGCCAATCCGTACACGATTCGGCCTGATTTCAATGGCGGTCGCCGCAGTTTTGACGGCCTCAAAGCACAATGATTGCAACTCATCCGTTCGGCTTGCGGGCGCTTTCGGACCGACTGCCGGCAGGACCGACATGGAAGGCTGGTTCCATGCCGAATTCGCAGATTGGGCGGTTGTTGGCAACCGCGTTTATTGTTGCCGCGCTGGCGCTCGCGTCGAGCTCGATTGCCCTCGCCGACAACTACGACGGAGAGCAATTCTGTAGGGACAATCCGGCCTGGCCCGAAGGTTCGTACCTGGGTCAAATGCATCGAATCCACGTGGACAACTATCTGGGGTTTGCGGCCGCCAATCAGCTCGAGCCATGCCAGAAATGGGCGGATGATCAGCGCGAATCGGCGGTTCGCGGATTGCGCGAACTGGGCTTCATGGTGCGCGAACCATCGCCTGACCCGATCGTGCTCGGCGGCACCGGCCAGTCGGCGACCCCGATCCGACTGACCGCCGGGCTGTGGACAGTCAGGGCGTCGGTGAATTACGAATCAAACTGGATTTTTGTTTCCAGATTGCACGCCTTGGACAGCGCCGAGATAACCCCGCTCTTTGCCGAAGCCCCGCCGGGGCGCTGGACCGGTGAAATCGCCCTGCGTGTGGGAGAAGGTCAATCAAGCGACATTTCCGCCGGCGACGTGCTGGTAGAGGTTCAGGCCGGCAGCGCTTGGTTGCTCACCTTTAGCAAACTGGGCACCGGCGGGTTTCCCCAATCCGGCATTCCCTACGTGACTCGCTGTCAGGCCGACGCCGAATTGGTCCGGGTCGAAGGCCCCGCGGGCTTCGATTTGGGCGGTTGGAGCCTGTCCAACGAGGACCGGAACATCAGCCACATCTTCGAGCCTGGAACCGAGATTCCGGTCTCCGGCACGCTGCTGGTAGCGTCGGGTTCGGCAGTGGGCGACATCAAGCCTTGGGGCACCAGTTTGGTTTGGGGCGATCGGAACTTTGCCACGCTGTCGTCTCCGGACGGGCAGTCCAGTTCGCAGATGTGCGTGTGAGCGGGTGATGCGCAATATGCAATGACCGCCTTGGCAGCAAAACTCGTCTGCGCCGGTCCACCACGTTACCGCTGCGCGCCCGCCTGTGGACGGTGCGCCCTCCGCTGCCACCAAGTGGAGCATTCGGCGCCGGGGATGATCAACTAGCGGGAGGAGCTTCTCTGACCGCTCCCGGAAACGCCCATGGACTCGGTTTGCATTGGTGCCGTCGCGCGAATTCGTCGGGGTCGGCGTGGTCTTGAGATTCCCGGTAGGAAAGCGCTTACCGACCGCGCCCGCCGAGGAATTGAGTGAGATGGTCCTCACTGCGCCATTTGGCCACCAGCGTTGATGCTCCAGGCAGTATCGCGGCCGCCAGTATCGCTTTCAGGAGATCTCCGGGAATAAACGGCAGTAGTCCGGTCGTCACCGCCGTGGCGGCGGCGTCCCCGCGCAGGAAGCCCAATTGGCCACTGGCGAACACGTCCTGCCAGAACTGCGGCGTCGAGGTGGAAACATCAAACCCGGACCAAAGCAATGCGTACGCCGACGCCAGCCAGGGCAAACCCACCGCGTATATGACCGCATTGGCGATCAAAAGCGCGATCAGCGACAGGCGAAAGTCGCGGTCCCAACCACGTTCACACAACCAACCGGCCACGAAAGCGGCGGGCACGAATCCGGCAAGGTACCCGTACGTGAACATTCCGCCGGTGGGCGCAAAGAAGGGCAATCCGGCGGCCCCTTCAATCAGGTAGAGAATGATTGCCGCCGCGCCGCGGGTTGAACCTAGCGTGGCCCCGATCAACAGGACCGCGAACGTTTGCCCGGTGATCGGCACTGGTGTGAACGGCAATGGAATTGCAATCTGCGCGCAGGCGGCCAGCAGGATCGATGCCGCAACGATGGCTACCACGTCGCGCAGCAATCCGCCAACCGGAAGCACACGCACGACCAGCGGTCGAGCACCAACGAACAGGCTTGGCTTGGAGATCATCGGTACTTCCTTAAGCGGCCAGACATCTTGCGCCGGTCGATTGAGTCCGAGACCGCCGGAGCCCACTCAATCAGGATCGATTTCAACCAGCGCCGCGCCTTTTTGGACCTCGGTGCCGGTATCTACAACGCTAACGACGGATCCCGCATGAGCGGACAAAACCTCGTTGAACACCTTCATGGCTTCCACCAGTCCGACGACTTGGCCGGCGTTTATGTGATCCCCAACGTTCACGTACGCCGGTTCGGTCGGCGAAGGCGAGGCGTAGAACACGCCGGCTATTGGTGAATCGACGCTTACGGTGTTGCTCGGCGCGACCGAGGTCTCAGGGACCGCCGCGGCCGCAGGCGGATTTGCCGCCGCGGACGACCGCCGTTTGACGCCCAGCGTCAGGTCGCCGAGGGTGACCTCGATTTCCGAGATCTTCGTTCCCTGGATCTTCTCCAGCAGGTCCTCCAGCAACAGCTTCATCTGCGACATGGGTCGGACTCGGGCGGTCGGGTGCTGACTAAGCCCGGCTGATGACCAGCGAGACGTTGTGGCCACCGAACCCGAAGGAATTGGAAATGAAGTGCGAAAACTCCAGGTCCCGCGGTTCGTTGGGGACATAGTCGAGGTCGCATTCCGGGTCGGGCTCTTCCTGGTTGATGGTGGCGTGGACGGCCCCGGCGCGCATTGACAGGACGCCAACGGCCGCCTCGACCACCCCGGCCGCGCCAATCATGTGGCCAATCATCGATTTGGTCGAATTGACTACCAACGATCGGGCGTGCTTGCCGAAGACCTGATGGATGGCGCGGGTTTCGGCCAAATCCCCTATCGGGGTCGATGTTCCGTGCGCGTTGATGTAGCCGATGTCTTCGGGGTTAAGCTTGGCATCCTTGAGGGCGCGTTTCATGGAAAGCGCGGCCCCCTCGCCGTCTTCAGGTGGAGCGGTAATGTGGAATGCGTCGGCCGAAGCTCCATAGCCATCGACTGTGGCGTAGATGCGCGCGCCGCGCCCCTGCGCGTGCTCCATGGTCTCAAGCACCAGAACCCCGGCGCCCTCGGCCGCCACGAATCCATCGCGCAATCCATCAAATGGACGCGAGGATCGATGCGGGCAATCGTTGAAGTGCGTGGACATCGCGCGGCCTTGCGTGAAGCCGGACAGTCCGATGGGGGTTATCGCCGCTTCGCTGCCACCCGCCAGGATCACGTCACAGGAACCTGCGGCCAATGCGCGAACGGCTTCGCCAATCGAATTAGCCGACGTCGCGCAGGCGGTCACATGGGCCATGTTGGGGCCTTTAAGGCCAAGATCGATCGCGATCTGCCCGGCGGCCATGTTGGCGATCATCATCGGCACTAGAAACGGCGTCACTCGCCTGGTGCCGCGATCCTCGTGCACCTTCGTCTGCGCAAATAAGGTTGCGATCCCGCCAATGCCGGATCCGACAAATACGCCAGTCGACTCGCGGAGCTCGTCGTTGCCATCCAATTCCAGGCCGGAATCGGCTATCGCAGACCTGGCCGCGCCGACCGCGAAATGCACGAACTGGTCGGTGCGCCGGTAATCGCGCCCCATTACTTCCCTGGCATCAAAGTCCCGCACCTGCGCGGCCAACTGGCAGGAGTAGGGCGAAGGGTCAAAATAATCGATCCGGCCAATTGCGCACTTCCCCGACATCAAATTGCCCATCAACGTGTCCGGGTCGTTGCCCAAGGGGGTCACCAGGCCGATGCCGGTGATCGCGATTGGTTGGCCCAATGAACCTATCCGTTTACTCTTCAACCTCGGGGCCTCGTAGGCAGCCCTGCCGATTTTATTGGCGAATTGCCGGTCCCCGCCGCCTTGCTGGCTGCGGATTGGGCCACTTCGGACCGACCAACGATATGGCTTCCTGGACCGGTTGACTTGCTCTCCCTGCTTCGAGAGACGCGGGAACCGACCGGTCCAATTGCTCAGTCCGCCGAGCCCCTGCTCAATTTAGTTGCGATTTCAGTTTCATTTCCGGCTCATGTCGAACTTCACTCCTTGGGCGGACAGCAAATCTGCGATTTCGTTTCCAATTCATTTCAACTTCGTTTCACGCTCCATCCAACAAATCCACCGCCTTGCAATCGATTCGGGAGATGCGTTGCTTGAGGCGGCATTGCTGGCCCGTACCCGCACGTTGCGCTGACAGCGGTGAAGCGTCCGAATGAAATGCTCCCTCTGCCAGCTGCCAAGGCAGCCTAGTTTGGCGAAGATCCTTGACGATGCCACCTAAGCGAATCACCTCCCGCACCGGAGCGGTCGTCTTATTCCTTGCTATCGCATTTCTCGACGAGCTCGTAGACGGCGTGGTAAGCGCGGCGTGGCCGCATATCAGAACCGATCTGAATCTGAGCTATCTCCAAATCGGCGTGGTATTGAGCGTCCCGGGATTGGCATCGGTCTGCATCGAGCCAGTGATCGGGATCTTGGGCGACGTGGGTCACCGCAGACGGATTGTTATTGCCGGCGGCATCTTTTACGCAATTTCACTGGTGCTTTTCGCCGTAAGCCAGGGGTTTTCAATTCTTCTGATTGCCTGGCTCATCTTCTACCCCGCCTCAGGAGCGTTCGTCAGTCTCTCGCAAGCATCCTTAATGGATTTCGACCTGAAGCGACGTGCTCAAAACATGGCCAGGTGGAATTTCGCAGGTTCATTGGGGAATGTTGCCGGGCCGCTCGCGCTCGCGGTACTGGTTGCCATCGCAGTCGGCTGGCGCGGTGCGGTACTGGGTTGCGCTCTGATTGCGGTACTGGCGCTTGCCGGCGCATTTCGCTTGCCGACGCGCATGTTCCGCCCCAATCCGGCGGACGACGCGCCGTCGATCAGACAAGCGGCGATTTCCGCGTTCGCCGCCCTTCGGCAATTCGATGTCGCCAGATGGCAGGTGCTGCTTCAGGCATCTGATCTGATGCTCGATCTGTTCAAGAGCTTCCTGACGCTTTACATGGTCGATGTCGCCGGAGTAACCGAAACAAGCGCAGCCTTTGTGTTGGCGGTTTGGATCGGAGCCAGATTGATCGGGGATTTGATCCTCATCCCGCTGCTGGAACGAGTTCGTCCATTGCGCTTTTTGCGGGTTAGTGTCGTGGTCGTCCTGTTGATTTACCCGGCGTTTCTATTGGCCCCGACATTGCCCATCAAATTGCTGATGGTCAGCATACTTGGATTCGCTACAGCGGGTTGGTACCCGATCCTGCAATCACGGGCCTACGCATCGCTGCCGGAGCGCAGCGGCACCGTTGTCGCGTTGGGAAACCTGTTCGGGTTTGTGGCCGCAATTCTGCCCCTTGGATTGGCGCTTTTGGCGGAGAACTGGGGGCTGGGTTTTTCGATGTGGCTGTTGCTGATTGGACCGGTCGCAGTCGGCATTGGCACGGTTTTTCGCCCATCCCGAAACCCCAAAGCGTAATTGCTTGATTGGGCGATCCGGCCATTGAAGAATTCGGGGCCGGTTCACAGTTTCGGACGGTTGAAATCCAGACCGTGCGAATTGGCCAATCCCGCTGCAGCTTCGGGGTCACGTCGCACTTGAATATTCGAGGCTGCTAGGCCAGACTGCGCGGGGATCGCGTAATCAAACGGCCACCAGGGACGTCCGCGTCTATCGTCCGCCGATTGCCTCGAACGCCATATCGGCCGCATCCACCTCATCAGCGGCGAACTCGATCCCGAGGCTGCGGGCACGCGCCAGGTTGAAGTTAACGTCGGTCTGTTTCGGATCCACAATCGGCGTCGTCGCGGGATCGGCACCATCGAGGATGTCCGCGCCCAGGGCACCGACGTATGCCCCGGTCTTGAGACCTGAATTGCCCACAGCAACGAGAATTCCATCCCGTGCCCAGTCCGCCAGCAGGCCAATCTCGGGGAGATCGTTATTGGCCACCATCCAGTCGACTACCTCCGATGGCGCAACGATGGCTCCTCCGGCATCGCGCAGCTGGTGGAAATTCAGAATGGCGATGAAGTCGGCCTTGTCTTGAAACTCGGCAACGGCGCTCTTCCGCTGTTCAAATTCCTCAAACAGAAGGAAATCGACTACTTCGATCGGTCCGTAATCAGCCGACTGGCCGCCGAGCATGAACGCGGCACGAGCCGATTGAGTAGCTGAGCCAGCATCGCCAATAATCACGACCCTAGTCGCATCAGGAAAGAGCCGTTGAGCCGTCGCGAACGCTTCTTCGTATGGAATGCGCTCCAGGGCCCCGGTAATCGATCCGCCAGGCACGTCAAGACTGCTTATGGGGGCGTAGACCGTCGGGTCGACGTTGACGCCGGCGAACACCGTGGAGAGGGGATCGCTGGGGTTTTGCTCGGCGTACCTGACGGCCACGTGCTCGATCGCGATATCGTCTGTGACAAAGAGGATGTCGGGCGCGAAATCTTGTAACGCTTCGAGGGCTTCGGCAGCCCGTTCTTGGATCTGCTCTGGGGTTGTGAAGTTGATCCTGGTGTCCATATAGAAGGTCTGCAACTGGTAATCGCGATCCGGATTTAGACCGCTCTCAGAAAGGCCGTTGATGATCCCTTCATGGAGGTCCGCGGTCCATGGGAATGCAGTGCTGTAAGAGTGCACGACAAAGATGCGGTGAGTTTCATCTACGGCGCCGGCATCCTCAGGCTCTGACTTGGGCGCTTCGCAAGCGACCGCGATAACCATGGCCACAAGTGCCAGTGCGAATCCCAATTTGATCCGGAAATTGGAACGCAGATCAATCATTACGATCACTTCCGATTACTTTCATAAGCGCGTGGATCCTGCTGGTCTCCCGCAACCGGAAACCAAATTCATGGGGCGGGTCGATCGGCAGCGTGCTGGCTATCCGGAGTCAATACGACCGGGTTATGAAGTCTGGTTTGAATCGCGGGACACCGGCGCTCCACGGCGGCGACAGAGGCCCCTAGAGTCTTCCGCACGAACTTTACCGGCAACATTGGCATGAGCGGGCGCTTGGTCAGACCCAAAACACCGGCTCAACCTGCCAATTTGGGACTAACTATATGTCCTTTTATGTCTAATCCGGGCAACGCGGGCTTCAAGTGATCCGGTTATTCGGACTGACCCACCGGGGCACGGTTGTCTTCGACCCAACGCGCGCCCGATGCCCCGATCTCCTTTTTCCAGATCGGCACGCGGTGTTTTAGTTCCTCGATCAGGAATCGGCAACAGTCGAATGCCTCGGCCCTGTGGGGGGTTCCGACCGCGATTATGACGCTTGGTTCACCGAGCGGGACCGATCCCAACCGGTGCTCCAACGCGATCCGCGCGCCGGGCCACTTTTTGCTGGCGTCCTTGGCCATTTCCTGGAGTTGTCGGGCCGCCATTTCGGAATACGCGTCGTATTCAAGCGATTCGACCGGGTTCAGATCAGAGTCACGTCGTACAACACCCCTGAACACGCATTGGGCCCCATTGGAGGGGCTTTCGACTAATTGTTCAATCGCGGCGCTATCGAGCCCACCGGTGCGCAATGCGACGTGAATAGTCGTTTCCTTATTACTCAATTGCCGGCATCCGATTCCTGCCGTCCTCGCGTGTCAAGTCCCCAATAAAGCAACTGGGCGGGCCCTTTCGGACCCGCCCAGCTTGTTGCTAGGACGCCCAGCGATTTATGAGTCAATCACCGGGGGTGAAACTTCGCCACCGACTGACAGTTCGTCAGCAGCGCCGAAAGCGTCTATGTCAGCGTAACCGGGAACCAGAATGCCGCGCAGGGTGTCGCCGAGCAGCGTCAACTGCACGGATCCATCCTCGGCAAGCTGGAACACCGCGGCCTGGAAGTACTGACGGGTGAATCCGGCGGTCGTGCCAGGCTCCATCAGGGTTCCGTCCGCGCCGGTGTCCGCGCGAGCCTCAGTCTTGGGGAATCCGAATGCGTCAACCCCACCAAGGCGGTTGAAGAAGTCCAGGAAGCCAGTGGCGTTGCCATCGGCATCCACGTTAGCCACGTAGTGACCAAACGCGCCTACCTGCTCGCCACCTTCAGGAGCGGATTCAGGAGCAGGTTCGACTTGCTGGTCGACGCTACCACCGAGGCCACCACCGACGTAGTCCCAGGCCAGCAATCGAGTAACTGTCTCGTTGCCCGCCAGGTGCAGGGCTCCACGCTGGAAGAACTGAGTCAATCCGATACCAGGGATTTCAACGACTTCGGAAGTCGGGTATCCCCAGCGCTCCAAGCCACCAGTGGCGTTGTAAACGTCCAGGAAATTGGCGCTGACTGCGTTGCCACCAACGGTGACGGTGAAGTTGGAGATGTTGTGCTTGAGGTCTTCGTTGCCGGGAGCCTCGACGAACTCGTTCTGAGTTACGACAACAGATTCGAAGCTGGATTCCGGCATAGTCGGCATATCTACCGGAGCCTCGGATGAAGCATCGCGAATCATGAGCGAAGCAACGTCAAGAACCGACGTCAAGTTAGTGCCGCTCGCAGGGTCCGCCACAGCAGCAGCATGCCCGAACAGCGCGGTCAACGTGTTGTCGGTGTCCTCTTTCTTGTTTGTGGGCAAGCCAATTGCGATCCGATAGTTGCCTGCAGCCAGGTTACTCAGGTTGATGAACGCACTTTTTACGTCGTGGCTGTCATCGGTGGAAGTGAGTTTTCCGGAGTCTCCCGCAAGGTTTTTGAGCTGAACGCCCACGACCGTCGCGGCAATATCGTCCGCGTCGATGTTCACGTCAAAGACCCAAACGCCGCCTTCAACAGCATCGTAGGAGCCTTCCGTGAATCCGATTCGGTTGTCTTTGCGAGGAGTATTGACTTTCAGTACCTGGCCTGCGATCAACTCGTCGCCAACTGGCCCGAGGTTGTCCAGCATGAACCCATCCCCGGTCGGTCCCTTGTTGCCGGAGACATCGATCAAGGTTGAGAGATCACCATTGCTGTCCTTGCCGACATCTGCAAATAATCCGCTTGGCAATTCGGCCAAATCGTTATCCGAGAGATCAAGCGCGACCAACAAGCTCGGAGGTGTGTCGGTATTAACTGCGGGCGTGCCATCAGCAGCGAGGGACGTCAATCCAGTCAGTCCCGAAAGATCACCGACGCTGATTGAATCAATTTTGTCGCTGGTGCCGTCGGCGGCCCCGACCACGAGCGTATTCAACAACGCACCGTTGGTGGTGTCACCAATGTCCCTACCGGCCAGTTGATCAATACCGACGCGTTTTGCGCTCAAGCCCACCCTGGCGGTGATCTTGTCTGCAACCGCGTCCTGGCGGTCCGCAACCGAAACCGGCGGATCGTCTTCATCAACGACTATCAAATCGGCGCTCTGGCCAGCTCGCGGGACGCTGTCGTCAAATTCGTCTTTGCCAAATGCGGGAGTTGTCTGCGGTTGAGGTGAAGCGGCAACCGCGTTCGCAAACGTACCAACTCCATGGAAGGAAATGTCGATCGACTGCTTGTCGGTTCGGCCAAAGTCGTTATCGGCGTTGTCCCTGATGCGGTACGGGGCGGCATAGAGCGTGCCCGGGGCGTCATTCGAGTTGATCAGCACGGAGACAGTTTCAGCGTCAACCTCGTCGACCGTGAAATCGACACGCAGCCAGACGCCACCGTCGTTCGAGTTGATCGAGTCGTTTGTCAAAACCTTCGGCATATCGCCGTATTCGAACGTGATCCAGACGATTTCGCCCTCAACACCTTCAAACGTATCGGTGGTCAGGCCATTAGCCGACGTGGAGCCGCCGTCAAGGAGAAACGTGATGCCGAGCCCAGTCGGGGGAGTGTTGGGTCGAGTTCCATTTGTTGCATTAAGCGTGCCGTTGCCCTTGCCTACGGCAGCACCGAGCTGCAAGTAACGAACCGCGCCAGCAGCGCTTTTTACCGCGTCGCTCAGGTCAATGTCTGCCACGGTGAGCCCGTTGCCGGTCAAGTCGACGCGCGAACCGCGAACGAAACCGTCAAGTTCACCCACGCCTGGCTTGAATTCGGACAATCCTTTTCCGCTCAGGTCAAGGTCTTTGGCCTCGTCCTGCTGGTCAGCTACTGCTTCGCCAGCGCCATCTTCGGTGGGACCGGCGACCAGTGAGGTCGTACCACCCCAGGAAGATCCGGTACCTATGTAAAGCGCGTCGTTGCACTGATAGGATTTGTGCTTGTTGTTCGCCAGTATGGCTTCTCGCATGAGATCGCTGTACCCGCAAATGCCGCCTTCTTGGTCACCAAGGGCTTGAGCTTGGTTATTTCCAAGCCCTAGCACAAGCGACGCCAGCAACAGTCCGACCGCCGCAAGCATGATTGGAAAAGCAAAGCCCGATTTGAGCCCACTTCTCAAATATTTGGACGAAGTCAAAACGTCCTCCTTCTGACTTCTATTCGGCACGGTCGGCCGGATAACTCCGGTGGAACCTTCCGTGAGTTCGCTGTATCGAGAGCCGACTTGGCGCAGCCTCGCGTACAGCAAACCCGCCAAGCACAGATTGACTCGCCATTATATGCGTGCAATCTAACTTCTTCAGCGGCAGCGCTTTGGATAACCAGCGCAATTGCCATTTGCGAAGGGGCCATCCCACTTCGGCTCTTACTAATAGATAAAACGCCGGGCACTAGATCACCGTTACTGTTGAACCCCTGCGCCGATCAAGCATGAATGCATTACCCCGGCGCCGGGACTAAACGCCGGCAAGTACCGCGCCGGAATTTGCCAAGTCGAGCAAAACTCCCGACCAAATCCCAATTGCGATCGTTCCTATTGCCGTCGTTGCAAGGACGGCGCCTACCGCATCTGGAGTCTCGACTCTGCTTGCGTCCGGATCCGACGCACGCATATACATGTTCACCACCACCCTTAGGTAGTAAAAAGCCGAGACCACGGCTGCCAGCACCAGCAATATCGCCAACCAAGCTGCGCCCCCATTGATCAATACATCAATGATCAGGAGCTTGCCGAAGAATCCAGCTGTGGGCGGAACGCCAATAAGTGACAGCATGAACACGGCCATCGCGAGCGCAAGTGCAGGAGAGCTGCGACCCAGGCCACGGTAAGCTTCCAGGTCAACCGCCGAACGGTACCGTTCAACCAGCATCACGACCGCAAACGCGCCCGTGTTCATAAGCGCGTAGGCCACCGCGTAATACAACAAGGTATGCGTACCGGCGTAAGTGAGGCCACCGCCTACCTGGGATTGCGTGGCAACCAGTCCGGCGAGCATGTAACCCGAGTGAGCGATGCTCGAATAAGCAAGCATGCGCTTCACGTTAGTCTGGGCGACCGCGATTAGATTCCCCGCAACGATCGTGATTGCGGCCAATACTCCCAACAGAATCTCAAGGTCAACCGCATACGGCTCAAATGAGACTGCCAGGAGACGCAATAAGAGGCCTAATGCGGCAATCTTAGGAGCGACTGAAATAAACGCGGTAACTGCGGTCGGGGCGCCGTCATAAGCATCCGGTGTCCAGGCGTGGAACGGTACCAACGCGATCTTGAACGAAAGTGCCGCGACAATCAGGCCGATCGCCAGGAATTCCGGCGGGCCGATATCTCGTTGTGCGAACACCGACCCGATTTCCGCGAACGAAGTCTCGCCAGTCACCCCGTAAAGCCAGCCGACACCGTAGGCGGTCACTGCCGTCGAGAGCGCGCCCATCGTGAAGTATTTGATGGCCCCCTCGGTGGATCGTTGCCGCCAGCGGGTGATCGCAACCAGGGCGTAGATCGGGATCGACATCAACTCCAGGGCCACGAACATGACGACCAGGTCGTTCGCCCCTACCAGCAGCATCATGCCGGTCGTGGAGAAGAGAAGGATGGCAGCGTAAGCCCCGAATCGCACTTTCGGAAGATTGCCCAGACCGAGCACCACCGCCGCGGCCGCAACTGCAACGAGCACAAGACGCAGGAAAACGGAAAACTGGTCAATTACCAGTTGTCCGGACAGGATCGATTCGGACTCTTGAGGCCACTGGCCGACCAGGATCCCGGCGGCAAAAACCGCGCCGACCAACGTGAGCGCCAAGTAGGCCCAACGGTTGTCGCGTTTCGAAAACACCCACATCAATGGTGTGGTGCTTGCCACGGCGACCAGGATCATCTCCGGACCGATCTGGCCGATTTCAGACCATTCGTATGGCATCTAGAGCCCCACCAGCTGGCCGGTGGCGAGCGAGAGCATGGCAACAAACGGGTCCGGTGCGATTCCGACCCACATCACCATCGCCATCAGTGGCAAGAGCGACGCGAATTCCACGCGGTTCATGTCCGTGATGCCGGCAAACCCTTCATTGACTTTGCCGAGCATGAGCTTTTTGTACATCCAGAGCATGTATGCCGCGGCCAGGATCACGCCAACAAGGGCCCCGAACCCGGCAACGTATGAATAACCGAACGCGCCAATCAGGACCAGGAACTCGCCGACGAAACCGCTCATCGTTGGTAGGCCGAGCGAGGCGAGCGTGAAGAATCCGAGAACGACCGCGAACACCGGTATCCGCTCGGCAAGACCGCCGAGGTCAGAGAAAAGCCTGGTGTGGGTGCGGTCGTAGACAACTCCGACGCAGAGGAACAGTGCGCCGGTGATCAGGCCGTGGGAGAACATCTGGATGATCGCCCCGTCGAGCGCCTGCTGATTGCCGGAGAAAATCCCAAGGGTCACGAATCCCATGTGCGAAACGGACGAATAGGCGATTAGCTTCTTCACGTCCCTCTGCGCCATCGCCACCAGCGCGCCGTAGATGATCGCGATCACCGAGAGAACGATCACCGCCGCCCGGAATTCGTCCACCGCCTGCGGCGAGAGTGGCAGTATCAGACGCAGAAAGCCGTAGCCGCCCATCTTTAGCAATACCCCGGCCAGGATGACGCTGCCCCCGGTCGGGGCCTCGACGTGGGCGTCGGGGAGCCATGTGTGGAACGGGAACATCGGAATCTTGATTGCGAATGCGGCGAAGAACGCCCCGAACACCCAGTACTGCAGCGACTGGGTCAAACCGATCTCGGGCAGCATCTGGATGTCGAACGACCCCGCGTCCAGTCCGATGGCGATGATCGCCACCAGCATCAGGACCGAGCCGATGAAGGTGAATAGGAAGAACTTGACCGCCGCGTAGATCCGGCGCGGGCCGCCCCAGACACCGATGATCAGATACATCGGGATCAGGACAACTTCCCAGAAAACGTAGAAGAGGACCAGGTCGAGAGCGACGAAGACCCCGATCATGCCGGTCTCCAGCAGCAGCATCGCGGCCATGTACTCGCGCGTGCGGTCAGATATGGATAGCCAGGACGTGCCGATAACGATCGGGGTCAACAGACCGGTGAGCAGAACCATCAGGATCGAGATCCCGTCGACGCCAAGCTTGTACTGCAGGCCGAACTGCGGGATCCAGTCGCGCTGCTCGAGGTACTGGTAGCCGGCCACGTCGGAGTCGAAGCCGAAAACGACCGAGAGGACCGCACCGAGGGTTAATAGCGAGAAAAGCAGGGCGGTCGCGGTGGCGGCCTGGCGCGACCGCATGAACCAGGTCGCGACCGCCCCGGCCAGCGGGAGCCAGACGCAGAGCGAGAGCAGCGGGGGAGCGGAGGTCTCAGGCATATGCGGTGCTCACGCCAGCAATAGCGATCCGACGACCGCGGCGATGCCCAGCACGACCAGAAGTGTGTAGTTCTGGACCTGCCCTGTCTGCAGGCGCCGGGCGACCGCCGCGACCGCCCGCACCAGCCAGCCGATCAGATTGACGATCCCGTCGACCAGGCGCGCGTCCACTCCCCAGAGGAAGAAGGCGCTGGTCCGGGTCCCGCCGGTGATCAATCCGTCGCCGATGTGGTCCATGTAGTACTTCTCGCCGGCCAGTTTGTAGAGGCCCGGCACCAGTTTCCGCAGAAGCCGGACCGAGACGATCCCGCGCGAGTAGGCGGCCCAGGCCAAAGCCACTCCCCCGAGCGCGACGGCGGTCGAGACGAGCGCCATGACCACGGTCAGCGTCTCGTCGCCGGTGAGCTTGTAGTGGATCGAATGCAGGACATGGCCCAGGTAATCGTGGAAGATTCCATGCTCGGGCGGGATCCCGAGCACCACGCCGGCGACCACCGAGAGCGCGGCCAGGATCACCAGCGGCGAGACCATCGCCCAGGGCGACTCGTGGGCGTGGTCATAAAGTTCCTGATCGCGCGGCGATCCGTGGAAGGTCATTACGATCATTCGGATCGTATAGAAGGCGGTCAGCAGCGAAGTCACGAGCCCTGCCGCAAAGTAGATGAGAAAGCCCCAGTTGCCGTCGCTTGAAGCACCTGCGGCGTAGGTCGACGCGATCAGTTCGTCCTTGCTCCAAAAACCCGCCAGCGGAAAAACCGCCGCCAGCGCGATCCCACCCAGTAGGAACGTGATGTATGTCCAGGGGAGTTTCTTGGCCAGTCCCCCATAGCGCCGCATGTCCTGCTCGTCATCCATGGCATGGATGACCGATCCGGAGCCGAGAAAAAGCAACGCCTTGAAGAACGCATGGGTGACCAGGTGGAAGATCGCGGCGATGTATGCGCCGGCGCCGAGCCCCATGAACATGAGGCCAAGTTGAGAGACCGTTGAATATGCCAGGACCCGCTTGATATCCGTCTGGACGCAGCCGATCGTGGCCGCCAGCAGTGCCGTGAACGCCCCGAATCCCCCCACGACCAGCAGCGCGTCGCCGGAGGCTTCGAAGATCACCGAGTGGCGGGCGACCATGTAGACCCCGGCGGTGACCATCGTCGCGGCGTGGATCAAAGCCGAGACCGGGGTCGGGCCCTCCATCGCGTCCGGGAGCCAGACGTGCAGCGGGAACTGGGCCGATTTGCCCATCGCGCCCACGAACAACAGCAATGCGATCGCCAGCAGGACGCCGGTCGACGCCCGTTCGACCTGCTCGTGCACTGAGAGGTAGTCGAGCGTCCCGAACGTCCAGAACACCAGGAAAACTCCCGCGGCGAACCCGAAGTCGCCAATCCGGTTGGTCACGAACGCCTTTATCGCGGCGTCGTTGGCGCTGTTGCGCCGGTGCCAGAACCCGATCAGCAGGTACGAGCACACCCCGACCATCTCCCAGAAGACGAACAGCAGCAGGAAGTTGTCGGCCATGACCAGCAGGATCATCGAGAAGACGAACAACGGCAGCCAGACGAAGAAGCGCGCCTGGGAGGGATCGTGGGCCATGTAGGCGGTGGAGTAGACGTGGACCAGGAACGAGACTCCGGTCACGACTAGTAGCATCACCACCGCCAGTTCGTCGAGCAGGAACCCGATGCTGATCGTCAGGTCGCCGGACGCGACCCAGCGGTAGAGCTCCTGCTGGCGATCGGCCGATCCCTCGGCCGGCAAATCGAACCAGAGCAATGCCGAGGCGATGAAAGCCCCGCCGATCGCCAGCGAGGCGATCACCCCGGCGATGCGGCCCAGGTAGCGCGGTCCGAACAATCCATTGAATAGGAACGCGGCCAGCGGCAGCGCCGGGATAGCCCAGGAGTATTCGGCCATCAGCTTGCCCTGCTACCTAGCCGCGCAGCGACTGGAGGCGGTCGACGAAGAACCCGGAGATCTGGCGCGATAGGGCAACCAGGATCGCAAGGCCCACGACCGCTTCGGCGGCCGCGATGGTGAGCGTCAAGAGCACCAGCATGTAGCCGGCCAGGTCGTAGTTGTAGACCGCGAAAGCGCCCAGGTTCAGGATCGCGCCCTGGAGCATCAACTCGACCGAGAGGAAGACAACGATAATGTTGCGGCGGATCAACACCCCGACCGCGCCGAGCGAGAAGAGGATCGCGCCGACTATGAGGAAGGCCGAAAGCGGCAGGGTCAATGCGCGCCCCCGTGCGAATCGCCCTCGAGCGCGGCGACGTATTCGGCGCCGGCGGCGTCGGTGACCGGGTCGACATCCTCTTCGATCTCTTCCTCGTCGGACGCCCGCCGCGCCAGGACGAGTCCGGCAATCGAGGCCGCCATCAGCAGGACCCCGGCCACCTCGAACGGCAGCGCATATTGGGAAAAGATCACGTCGGCGGCGGCGATCGCGGATCCGCCGGCGGCGTCGATGGCCTCGGGCGAATAGCGCCCCAACTGCTCCCTGCTCGGGTTGGGCTGGGCGGCCGCCACCCAGACGGCCTCGATCAGCAGCAGCGCCCCGAGGGGAATACCGAGCCAGGTCTGGTAGCGGTGCAGGTATCGGGTCTCTTCGTGCTGGTGGAGGTTGAGCAGCATCATCGTGAAAAGGAAGAGGACGATGATCGCGCCGGCGTACACCAGGACATTAAGAACCGCCAGGAACCCGGAACCCAGGATCACCAGCATCCCGGTGACGTGAAAAACCGTCAGGACCAATGCCAGCGCGCAGTGAATCGGGCTTCGCAGGAGCACCACGGCCAAACCGCTGACGACGGCGACAACCGACAGGTAGACGAAAGCGGCTTCGGTCACCTGGTTACTTGTTCCAGTGGTGCTTGAAGAGCTGCTGGTCGGAGTCTTCCCACATCTGCATCATCGTGTCGGCGTCGATCACCAACTCGGAGCGGTCCGGGGTGACGGTGTGATAGGCGGGAGTGACCTGCAGGGCGTCGACCGGGCAGGCCTCGATGCACAGATAGCAATAGATGCAGCGGCCCAGGTCGAATTCGTAGCGCTCGACCCAGCGCGTCCCGTCTTCGGCCTCGGACGTATCGATCCGGATAACGTCGTTGGGGCAGGCGGTCTCGCAGAGTCCGCAGCCTACGCACGAGAGCAGACCGGTCACCTCGTCGCGCCGCATCCCGACCATGCCGCGGAAGCGCTCGGCCACCGGGCGCGGCTCTTCCGGATAAAGGTAGGTGATGGGTTTTCGGAACCCGATCGAGAAGACCTTGGCCAGGCCGGTGAGTAGTCCCTTGCCGAACATTTGCCCTCTCTAGCTCCAGAAAATCCGCATGACCGTGGCCAGCGCCAGGTTCACGACTCCGGCCGGCAGCAGTATCTTCCAGCAGAACCCCATCAGCTGGTCGTAGCGCAGCCGCGGCAGGGTCCCGCGCAGGAGTATGTAAAGGAACATCACAACTAGCGCCTTGCCGACTATCCAGAGGATCCCGGACAGGCCCTCGGCGCCGGGAATCGTCCAACCGTTCCAGCCGCCCAAAAAGAGGATTGCGACCAGGAACGAAGACAGCAGCATGTTGGCGTACTCGGCCATGAAGAAGAAGGCCCAGCGCATGCCCGAATACTCGACGTGGTAGCCGGCCACGATCTCGGTCTCGGCTTCCGGCAGGTCGAAGGGTACCCGGTTGGTCTCGGCCACGACCGAGATCAGGAAGATGAGGAACCCGAGCAGCTGCGGGACGATGTGCCACATGTGCTTCTGGGACTCGACGATGTCGATCAGCGAGAACGAGCCCGCGTACATCAGGACGCCCAGGATCGCCAAGCCGAGCGAGATCTCGTAGGAGATCACCTGGGCCGAGGAGCGCAGCGATCCGAAGTGCGCGTACTTCGAATTCGACGACCAGCCCGACATCACCGGACCGTAGGCGTTGAGCGAACCCAGCGCCAGCACGAACAGCAGGGCGACGTTCAGGTCCACGATCCATAGTTCGATCTCGCGGCCCAGCTCGATTCGCGGGCCCAGCGGGATGACCGCCCAGGCGGTGGCGGCCGGCACCACCATGAACAGCGGCGCCAGCCAGAAGACGACCTTGTCGCCCCAAGGCGGGATTATGTCTTCCTTTACTCCCAGCTTCAATCCATCGACGAGCGTCTGCAGCACTCCCCAGGGACCGACCCGGTTGGGGCCGTAGCGGGCCTGGACGCGGCCCAGGTACTTGCGTTCGGCCAGGACCCAGATCATCGGCGAGGTGAAGAACACCACGAAGAAGACCAGGATCTTGACCGCGAGGATGACCACATCCCAGCCGTCCATCTAGGCAGGACCAGCCTTCCGCAGCGAGACCGGCCGCCCGTCCGCTCCGCCCGGGTAGAGCTGCTCGCCGGCCGCGCCAGTCAGGCCGTCGGCCAGGTAAACGACCCCGGCCGGAACCCGATCGTCGATCAGGACTTCGACGTCTACCGAACCGAACGCCGAGCGCAGGACGGCCCGCTCTCCACCCGCGAGCCCGAGCCAGTCGGCGTCCGAGGATCCGATCTCGACGCACTCGGAGTAGATCCCCGATAAGACCTCGCCGCGGCGCAGGTTGCGGCTTCCGGAGAACAGGTTGGTCTCATTGGCCAGCACCAGCGGAAGGTCGGCGGTGGGCTGACGGACCTGCCCGTTTTCCTTTGCCACGGGCGGATCGCCCGGTTGGCGCTGGGCGATGCCAAACGAACCGAGCTCCTGCCAGAGTCCGGAGCTCGAGCGGTGCCCGAATCCGAACCCGACGTAGTCGGCCAGGCGGGCTGCGATTTCCCAGTCGGCGCGCGCATGACCGGGTGGCGGGACCGAGACCTCGAGATGGTTGGCGCGGCCCTCGAACGAAATCAGGTGCCCGTCCTTTTCGGCCGAAGCGGCTCCGGGCAGGACCACGTCGGCGACCTCGGTCAACGGTCCGGCGTGGGTCGCCTGGACTATGAGCAGGCGGACATCGTCCAACACCGCGGCGTTCACCGATCCGCCAGGCAGCTGAGCGGGGTCCTCGATTCCGGCCAGGTACAGCGCGGCAAGTTCGCCTGAAGAGGCAAGATCGGCGAAATCGCGGCCCCGACCGGTCGGCGGACTGCTCCATGCCGTGCTAAGCGCGGACTGGGATTCGGCATCATCGGCCGGGATCCGACCCGGCAGAAGGTCCGGCCCGATTCCGGCCCGCCAGATTCCGGCCGCGTTCGCCGTCTCCGGCAGCGGGCAGAGAGTTGCTCCGGTCGCTCCGGCCAGGCGGCTGGCAGCGGCGGCGATCTCGGCTCCGCGCCCCCGCGTCCAGGCGCCGGTGTCCCAAATAAGGAACGCCCGCTGGGCGTCGGCGAGTTTTCGGGCTAGGCCGGAAAGCTGTTCGGAGTCGATTCCCAAGGCGGCGGCCGATTCTGTAGACGGCTCGGCAAGAGCTTCAAGGAATGAGATCTCGTCACCGGGCTTGATGCGCAGTGACGAATCTGCGAAAACGTCCAGTCCGGAGCCGACCCGCGTCGCGGTCGCGTAAGCCATCTGCCCCTTGCGCGCGGCCGCTTTCATGTGCGCCGCGAGGACGTTGTGGGTCCCGTTAACATCCGCTCCGAACACGAGCGCGAAGTCCGAATTGAGCACCGCGTCCTGGTCAGGGAAAAGGGCCGCGCTGCCGAGTTGCGCCTCGATCGCATCGGCGGCCCTGACGAACCCGGATTCGGCCTGGTAAACGTTTGCCGTCCCCAGCGCCCCGCGCGCCAGTCGCGCGAACGCGTAGCCGTCCTCGACCGAGAGTTCGTTCCCGGCCACAACGGCTATCGATTCAGGGCCTTCGCGTCGGGCGATCTCGAGCAGCGAGTCACCGACGTGCTCGATCGCCTCCGGCCAGCCCACCTCGACTAGCTCCCCGCCACGGCGGATCATCGGCGCGGTGACCCGCGAGGGGTCGTTGACGTGTTCCCAGCCGAAGAAGCCCTTGCCGCAAAGGATCCCGCGGTTGGGTTCGGCGACCGGCCGGGCCCTGGCGCGCAGGACCGTGCCCTTGCGCGATTCGAGCTGCAGCTGGCAACCGACCGAGCAGTGCGGGCAGGTCGTCTGCGTCTGGACCGTCTGCCAGGCCCTTGCCTGGTGCTTGAACGGCCGGCTCAGGACCGCGCCAACCGGGCAGACCTCGACGCACATGCCGCAGCGTTCGCAGTCCATGAACTTGTGCTGGGCGGTGACGATGAAGGATTTGGACCCCCGGTCGGATACGTCCAGGGCGTGCACGCCCATCTGCTCGTCGCAGACCCGCACGCACCGGTAGCAGAGGATGCACCGGTTGTGATTGATCATGATCACTTCGTTGAGGTGTTCCTCTGGGAACGCCTTGGAGACGGTCTCGAAGGGGCTGCTCCAGATGTTCAGGCCGAACGTTTCGTCCTGGAGCTCGCAGGTTCCGGACTGGTCGCAGTAGGGGCAGTCGAGCGGATGGTGCTGGAGCAGCAGTTCGATCGTCTGACGCCGGATCTGCTGCATCTCGTCGGTGTCGGTCTTGACCGTCATGCCGTCGGCGGCGGGCGTGGTGCAGGAGGCCATCGGCCGTGGCGGCCCGGGCGAGATCTCGACCACGCACATGCGGCAGGCCCCGACCGGTTCGAGGATTTCGTGGTTACACAGCGTGGGGACGTCGATCCCGACCGATTCGGCGGCCTGGAGTACAGTCAAGCCCTTGGGAACGGTGACTTCCCGGCCGTCGATAGTCAGGGTGACGGTGTCGGCGGGCGCGTTTACGGCCATGTTCAGCGGTCCACTTCGCCGAGAACGATATCGATGCTGCCGATGCAGGCGACCAGGTCGGCTATGAGCTCGCCTTCGACCATTTCCGAGAGCGAGGAGAGATTCACGAACGACGGCGAACGGATGTGGCAGCGGTAGGGGACGCCCGATCCGTCGGAGACGAAGTAGAAGCCAAGTTCCCCTTTCGGCGACTCGACCCCGAAATAGGTGTCGCCCGGCGGCGGTGAATACCCCTCGATCACCAGCTTGAAGTGGTTGATCATCGCCTCCATGTCGCCGCGCATCCCGGCCGGTTCCCAGCCCGAAACGCGTTCGATCTCCGGCCAGACGACGTTGGCGTTGTTGGCGTTCACCGGCTCGCCGGCAAGTTCGCGGGCGCGTTCGACGGACTGGAGGATGATGGCCCGCGACTGGAAGAGTTCGTTGAGCCGCACCAAGTAGCGCGACCAGACGTCGCAGCCGTTAAACACCGGCACCTCGAAGTCGATCTGGTCGTAGCGGGCGTACGGCTGATTGCGGCGCAGGTCCCAGTCGACGCCCGACCCGCGCAATGAGGGTCCGGTCACGCCGTAGCTGATCGCTTTTTCCGGCTCGATGATCCCGACACCCTGCGTGCGCATCTGGTAGATCTCGTTGCCGGTCAGGATCGTGTCGAATTCCTCGACCGTGAACCCGTTGGCAAATTCCTCGACGTGATCGAGCCAGCCGGGCGGGTCGTCGTGTCTCCCAACGCCGCCGGCCCGCATGTAATTCGTGGTTAGGCGGGCGCCGCAACCCTCCTCGAAGAGCCCCGAGATCTTCTCGCGTTCGCGGAAAGCGTAGAGAAACATCGACATCGCGCCCATGTCCAGGCTGTGCGTGCCGATCCAGATCATGTGACCGTAGATCCGGGCAAGTTCCATCACGATCATGCGCAGGTAGTGGGCGCGCTCGGGGACTTGGTCCTCGATGCCGAGTAGTTTTTCGACCGCCATCAAGTAGCCAAGGTTGTTGGCCGGGGCGGCGGTGTAGTCGGTGCGGTCGGTATAGACCATGCCCTGGTAGTAGAGGCGCGACTCGATCAGTTTTTCGACGCCGCGGTGCAGGTAGCCGATGTCGCAGTCGGCCTTCTCGATCGTTTCGCCGGCGATCTGGGCTGCGACTCGCAGGACCCCGTGGGTGGAAGGGTGCTGGGGTCCGATGTTGATCATCATCCGGTCCGGCGGCGGGTCGGCCATTCGCGCCGGCAGCGGCTGGTGGGTGCCCCTCATTTGCATGCTCATCGGGCATCGCCCCAGAAATCGTCGGGGTCGACCTTGCCCAGGGCGTCGGTCTGGTAGGCGTCGATCGGGAAGTCCGGCCCCTCGAGCGGGAAATCCTTGCGCATCGGAAACCAGGGGTACGGCTGCGGCATCAGGATCCGACGCAAGTCCGGGTGTCCGTCGAACTCGATCCCGAACATGTCGTAGCACTCGCGCTCCTGCCAGTCGGCGGTCAGATAGAGATCCGACACGGTCGGGGCGTTCTCGCCCATCGCAATGTCGGTCTTGAGGGCCATGAAGACGTTCTTGCTCAGCGACCGCAGGTGGTAGACGAGCTCGAATTCCCGCTCGCGCTCCGGCCAGTGGACAACGGTGATCGAGACAAGCAGCTTGAATTCGACGGCAGATTCATCGCGCAGGGCTGCAATGGACCGGTGAAGGTCCTCAATACCGACCCGAACGCTCAGGTCGCCGCGGTCCCGCCAAACCGCGTCCTCGGGCGCAAAGGGAAGAGCGCCCCGGACCGCCGCTTCAAGCTCTTCGTCTGAGAGCTGCGGCGTGCGCGCGGTGGGGAGGAGGATCTCAGCGGACGACAAGGATCAGCCTTCGTGTACCGCCCAGTCAAACACTCCCATCTTCCACGCCACCAGATCGGCCACGGCCAGAAAGACCACGAACAGGGTCATCAGCCCGGCCATGTACAGTTTTTCGCCCAATTCGGTGAGCGAGGCAAAGTGCACCGCCCACGGATAGAGGAATACGAGCTCAAGATCGAAGGCGACAAAAAGCATCGCAACCATGTAGAACTTCACCTGGTGCTGGCCGCGGGTATCGCCGGTAGCCGGCATGCCCGATTCGTACGCTTCGAGCTTGGCCCCGACGTCCCGGTGGGGCCTCAATATCCCTGCCCCAACCAGGCTGGCCACCGCGAATACGGTGATCACGACGGCCATCAAAACCGGCCCTATGTAATTTGGCAATCAGCTCCCGGCTTTCGCTGCATAAGTCGGTTGCGGAAAATAATCGGTTGAAAGCGCCCGAAATTCTATTCCCAGACCAGATTGCGATTCTTCGCCTCGCGGGGTTCGCAAGCCTGGTTCGGAAACGTTTATTGGCGGGCGTAAACCGTCGACTCATGTAAGGGAATGCCCTTTTGAAGGCCAAGGAGGCGCAGCGCTGCGCGTAGGCGTCGACGTGGGCGGCACCTTCACGGACCTGATTGCGTTTGGCGAAGATGGACCGCGGATCGGAAAAGTTCCGACCGCCGCCCCGGATCCAAGCGTCGGGGTGATTCAGGGCGTAAAAGACCTTGGAGTGAATTCGCCCGACGCGATCCTCCACGGTTCCACCGTGGCCACGAACGCGTTGCTGGAGCGCAAGGGGGCCAGGGTGGGGCTGGTTACGACCCGAGGGTTCGGGGATGTGTTGGAGATCGGCCGCCAGAACCGGCCGCGGCTGTACGAGATCGAACCGCAAAAACCGGCGCCGCTGATCCCCGGAGAACTGCGTTTTGAGCTGACCGAGCGCACGGCCGCAGACGGGACCGCGTTGGTGCGGCCGGATCCCGACGAACTGGAACAGCTTGCCCGGAGGCTGCTTGCCGCCCGCGTCGAAGCCGTGGCAATCTGTTTTCTCCACTCCTACGCGAACCCGGAAAACGAACGAATCGCCGCCGCAGTGCTGAAAGGCGCCGGATTGCCGCGCGTGTCGATCTCGGCGGAAGTCTTGCCGGAATTTCGCGAATACGAACGAACCTCGACGGTCGCCGCCAACGCCTATCTGGCCGAACCGGTCGAGCGCTACCTGCACACACTGCGCCGTGACGCCTCCGGACCGCTCTGGATAGTCCAGTCCAACGGCGGTTTGCTGACTACCGAGGAGACCGCCCAGCTTCCGGTTCGCACGGTGCTTTCAGGTCCGGCTGGAGGGGTGACGGGGGCGATCTGGTCAGCGGGCGCTTCCGGCTATTCCGAAATCGTCACCTTTGACATGGGTGGAACCTCCACCGATGTCTCGCTTTGTCCCGGAGGGCCGCTGCACACAAATTCGGGAGTGGTTGGCCAGGTCCCGATTTCGATCGACATGATCGACATCCATACCGTAGGCGCGGGAGGCGGCTCCATTGCCTGGGTCGACGATGGCGGCGCTCTAAAGGTCGGGCCGCGGTCGGCGGGATCCGAGCCCGGTCCGGCATGCTACGGGCGGGGCGGGGTTCTGCCGACCGTGTCCGACGCAAACCTGGTGCTCGGGCGCCTGCCCGCTGGCGTAAGGCTGGGCGGCCGCATGGAGTTGGATCTCGCCCGGGCGATTTCGGCAATTCAATCGTTGAATGAACAGCTTCCCGGACCCGACATCGAGCCTGTCGAAATCGCCGCCGCCGTCCTCGATCTGGCCAACGCCAACATGGAAAGCGCGTTGCGACTTATCACCATCGAACGTGGTTTCGACCCGCGGGACTTTGCCCTGGTCGCATTCGGCGGCGCAGGTCCGTTGCACGCCTGTGAATTGGCCGAGCGCCTGCGCATCAAGTCCGTACTCGTCCCTCCGCATCCAGGAGTGCTATCGGCGCTCGGTGCCCTGGTGGCGAATCGTGTCCGGTCTTATTCGCGGACCGTCATGTTGCCGGGAAATTCAGGCTCAAAGGACCGGTTGATCGAAATCGCGGACGACCTGGCCGAGCTCGCCAGGAAGGATCTTGCCTCCGATGGCGTCCCGCGACTGGTGTTCGGCCTGGATATTCGCTACGAAGGTCAGTCGTTCGAATTGACCGTTCCCTGGGACACCGATTCGATCTCCGGTCCGATTGACCGCTTCCACCGTGCCCACGATCGCCGCTATTCCTATTCGCTGCCGGGACATCCGGTTCAAATCGTTTCGATTCGACTCGACGGGATAGTTAAAACCGACGCCCCGCTTGCGGCGGCAGTTGCGCAAAGGCAAGGCGATCCTGCCTCTTCGGCAACCGTTCGGTCGTACTTCGACTCAAAAGTGCACGACACGCCCGTGTACCGACGCGAGGTTCTGGGATCGGGTCACATGATTTCGGGGCCGGCGATCGTCACCCAGGACGACTGCACGACTGTGGTGGCGCCAGGCTGGCTGGCCCGCATGGATGATGCCGGAACTCTGGTGATTTCGCAGCGGGGCTGACCTTGGCCAATCCGCTGGCCGCCAAGCTGGCCGAAGAGATCGAATCAATAGGCCCGATCGGGTTCGAACGGTTCATGGCCGCCGCCCTTTACGATCCTGAATTCGGCTATTACATGGGTGCCGGGAACCCTGACCTCGACTACCGGACCGCGGTTGACACCCACCCGCTCTTTGCGGCGATGTTCGCCCGGCATTTGGACAAAGCTTGGCATGAATTAGGTTGCCCGGAACCGTTCAGCGTTCTGGAGCTCGGCTCGGGGACGGGATCAATGGCCGCTGCGGTCTACCGAATCGCCCGCGAATTGCCCTGGGGAGGAAGCCTTGTCTGGACCGGCGTTGAAATCGGGCCCTCTCGCCGCCGCGCGGCCCAGCTTTCGTGCCCCCGCGCGCGCTGCGTTTCTAATTTCAAGCAGCTCGAATCGCGTTCTTGCGGCGTGGTTTTCGCCAACGAGTACCTGGACGCCTGGCCGTTCAAGCTGGCAAGGCGCGGTGACTCCGGATGGCTCGAAAAGCGGGTGGGAGTTGCCGAAAGTGGATCTTTGGTCTTCGTTGATGCGTCAGCCGATCTGGAGCTGGAGGATTACTGCCGGCGCTGGGGTGAAGCCATTCCCGTCGGCGGAATGATCGAAGCGCGCACCGACTTGGACGGCATTTTTGCCGAGCTGGCGACCAAATTTCAGCGATCGAAAGCCATCTTTGTCGACTACGGGGGATCCGCACGAGAAGTGCATTCGTTGCGCCTGTCTTCGGGGACCGCGCTTGCCTACCGGGGCATGCGGGTCTCCGAAGACCTGCTCGCCGACCCTGGACTTCAGGACCTGACCGCCCACGTGAATTTCGACGCGGTGTCCGAGAGCGCCGGCCGATTCGGGTTCAGAACGCGCCGGATCACTACTCAGGCCCAGAACCTTATAGAACTTGGTATCGGTTCCTACCTTCCCGCGCTCGCAGAAGGTACCGCGCCAGGCAGATCGCGCTACGAGGCAGAGCGCGATGCGATCAGCCGGTTGCTCGACCCGCGGCAAATGGGGTCTTTCAAAGTCCTCGAGCTTGAATTCGGACCGGACGTTACCGGTGGCCCGGTTTAACCCGCGGCGGTAATCTCGGCCTGGCCCAGTCGTTCCGCCAGCAATTCGGGCAATCGAATTGAACCGTCGGCCCGCTGAAAGTTCTCGATGATCGCCACGGTCAGGCGCGGCAGCGCCAATCCCGAACCATTGATCGTGTAGGGGTGGCGCACCCGGCCCGTTCCGCCACCGCGGCAGCGCAGGTTCATTCGCCGGGCCTGGAACTCGCCGAAGCAGGAAACCGACGAGACTTCAAGCCATCGCCCGGTTCCGGGCGCCCAAAGCTCGATATCGTACGTTTTCGCGCTGGCCAGCGAAAGATCGCCGGAACAAAGCTCAATCACCCGATAGGGAAGGCCGAGCAGCTTGACCGGCGCCAGCGCGTGCTCCAAGGTTTCCTCGAGTTCCGAGTAACCGGTCTCCGGCGAAGTGATCCGGACGAGCTCTACCTTGTCGAACTGGTGAACGCGCAACAGGCCCCTCGTTTCGGTCCCGGCAGCACCGGCCTCGCGCCGAAAACAGGGGGTCAGTGCTGCGAACTTCAGCGGGAGGGATTCTTCTGCAATGATCTCGTCGGCATATATGTTTGTCAGCGGGACCTCGGCGGTAGGTATGAGCCAGAGGTCCTCGGATGCGATCCGGTACTGGTCGTCGGCGAATTTCGGCAATTGACCGGTTCCGACCAGTGCCGAGCCTCGCACCAGCGCTGGTGGATAGACCTCGGTGTAACCGTGCTCCCGGGTCTGAAGGTCGAGCATCCAGTTCGAGAGCGCGCGTTGTAGCCGTGCTGATGCACCAAAGTGAAGCCAGAACCCGGAACCCGAAAGCTTGGCCGACCGGGCAAAGTCAATCAGTCCCAGGTCCTCGGCCAGATCGACATGATTTCGGGGTTCGAATTCAAGTTCAGGAATGTTGCCGCCGTCGGTGACAGGGACATTCCCGGAGGCGTCGCTTCCAATCGGGGTCGTATCGTGCGGCGTATTCGGCAGTTCCAGCAAGGCCGCGTCTAATTCGTCGCTCACGGTTGCGATCGAATCTTTAAGCGGCTTTAGGGCTTCGGATGCCGCCCGGGTCCGGGCGATGAGCGCATCACGTTCGGATTTGTCCTTGACCGTTCCGATCGAACGCGAAGTGGATCGGACCTCGTGACGCTTCTGCTCAAGCTCGACCAGGATGCTGCGGCGCCTGCTGTCAAGTTCAAGCACCAGATCCAAGCTTGCTGCCGGGTGGCCTTTTGCTATCACCCCGGCCCTAACTGACTCGGCGTTCTCGCGCAGGAAGCGTAGCGAGTACAAGTTCTACTGCGGGTCTGAGCGAAGTTGCGGGAAAAGCACAACCTCGCGAAAATGTCGCGCCCCGGTGACCAGCATCACCAGCCGGTCAATGCCCACGCCGAGGCCCCCGGTCGGTGGCATGCCCTGCTCGAGCGCCGTGATGAACTCTTCGTCCACCGGATGGGCGTCGGGATCTCCACCGTACTGATCTTCGAACCTGCGTCGCTGTTCGATCGGATCGGTCAACTCACTGTAGCCGTTGGCAATTTCCATGCCGCGCACAAATGCCTCGACCTTGGCAACGTACCGATCCGATCCAGGGGCTCGCTTGGCGAGCGGTGCAAATTCGAGCGGGTAGTCGTAGATGAAAACGGGATTGGTGATTTCGGGGACGATTGCCTGGTCGAGGATCTTGTCGTAGACCTTGCCGATGCCCTGCTCGGGATCAGCATCGACCCGGCTGGTGCGAACCGCCGCGGCGAGTGAATGGGGATCATCAAATTCCTCGATATCCAGTCCGGTTGCATCGAGCACGGCTTCCCGGAATTTGATGCGCGGCCAAGGAGGCGAAAGATCGATTGAATCGGAGTTTTCGCCGCCGTGGATGACCGCCGACCCATTGACCGCACGTGCGGCTTCGGCGACCATCAATTCGGTCAACTCCATCACGTCGTTGTAGTCGGCAAACGCCTGATAGCACTCGAGCATCGTAAATTCCGGCCCGTGGGTGCGGTCGATCCCCTCGTTGCGAAAGTCCTTGCAGATCTCGTAGACGCGCTCGAATCCGCCGACGATCAATCGTTTCAGATACAACTCGTCTGAAATTCGAAGATAGTATTCGCGGTCCAGTGCGTTGTAGCGGGTGGTGAATGGCTGGGCTGCCGCACCTCCGTAAACCGGTTGCAGCGTGGGTGTCTCAACCTCCAGGAAGCCGCGGCCATCGAGAAACGCGCGCACTTGGGAAATGACCCTTGTCCTGGTTTTGAAGATCCGACGCGAATCCTCGTTGGCAATCAGGTCCAGGTGCCGACGCCGGTAGCGCGTTTCAACGTCGCGCAATCCGTGGTATTTCTCCGGCAACGGGCGCAGCGCTTTGGCGAGTAACTGAATGCTCGCCACTCGCAGGGTCGCCTGTCCGGTACGGGTGAGGAACATTTCCCCATCGACTCCAACGACGTCGCCAACATCGGCCCAGCCAAGGGTCGCGGCGTAGGCATCGGGGCCGAGCACTTTGCGCGAAAGCAGCAATTGCAGGCGCGTTCCTTCGGAGTCGATATCGGCGAACGCGCCGCCGCCGAACGAGGAAATTCGCGTTAATCGTCCCGCGACTCGGCAGTGCCCGAGTTCGCCTTGTTCGTCCCACTCGGCGACCGCTTCCGCCAATTGGTGCGTCGGCTTGAAACCGTCTGGGTAGGGGTCGCCGACGTCGGCGAGCTTGGCCCGGCGCTGGGCGATCAGGCGGTCTTCGGTGCCGTTCATGCCGGACTGGTGGTAACCACCGCTCTGGCGCGGCTTACCAGACCCTTATCACTTCGTATTCGACTTTGCGCCCCGGCGCCTTGAAACTCACGCTCTCGCCGGCCTTGGCGCCAAGCAGCGCGCGGGCAGCCGGAGAGTCGTTGGAAATCCTGCCGTTTGGGGGGTCGATTTCCGCCGAACCAACAATCGTGAAGGTGCGCTCACGTCCGCGATCGTCGCGGACCTGCACCGATCCCCCAATAGAAACCTGGGTCGCGTCGTGGCTGTCGATGATCGTGGCCGAGTTGAGGATTTCTCGGATTTCCTCGATTCGGCCTTCGCACGAAGCCAATTCGTCCTTGGCTATGTCGTGCTCGCCGCCGCCCTCGTGCTCGCCTGATTGCTGGTGTTCCTCGATCCTCTTCGAAATCAAGGGGCGGCGAACCGTGACCAGCTCTTCGAGTTCAGCCTCGAGAGATTGTTTTCCGGTGGGCGTGAGGATGACCGACGGCGGCATTGGGAATTCCTGGAAGGGGGTGATGCGGGCGAGCGGCGGCTAGGCATCGCTCGGCCGGCCAATCAGAAAGAGATTTTAGAAAATCCCCGGATATGTGCCGACGTTACATGGTTGGCCGGGTTAGTAATCACATTGCGAACCCCTTGGCGTGCGTGGCCCGAGGCTTTGACAGAGAAGGTTCCCAGCAACTAGTCCAATAGATCGGCCAATTCAACTGACCGGCAATATCGGCCCGCGGCTAAGGGATTGATGGACGACGGACCTGGTAGTTGGGCGCTTCCTTGGTAATGAGCACATCGTGTGGATGGCTCTCTTCGAGGCCGGCCGATGACATGGTCAGGAATTTGGCGGTGGTCTTTAATTCGGAGACCGAGGCGGCGCCACAGTAACCCATTGCCTGTCGCAATCCGCCGGTCAGTTGGGCTACCGTAATCGCCAGCGCTCCGCGGTAAGGGATCTGGGCTTCGATTCCTTCAGCAACTAGTTTCTGATCGCTGCGTCCGTCGTCCTGGGCGTACCGGTCTTTGCTGAATCCGCGGGCGCGCATGGCGCCGATCGAGCCCATGCCCCGGTAATCCTTGTAACGCTCGCCGTGGGTGAGAACGATCTCGCCAGGACTTTCATCGGTGCCGGCAAACAATCCGCCGATCATCACCGCATCAGCACCGGCGGCAATCGCCTTGGCCAGGTCTCCTGAGTAACGGATGCCGCCGTCGGCAATCAGTCCGACTCCATGCTCCGAGCAGACCTGGGCGGCATCGCTTATCGCCGTAACCTGCGGCACACCCACTCCGGCCACTACCCGCGTCGTGCAGATCGCGGACGGGCCGACCCCGACACGGATGCAGTCCGCGCCGGCCGCCACCAGATCGGCGGCCCCTCCTGATGTGGCTACGTTCCCGGCGATAATTGTCGTTTCGACATTAGATTTGAGCCATTCGGTCATTTCCAGTACGCGGCGGCTGTGCCCGTGAGCCGTATCGCAGACTATTACGTCTACTCCGCGTTCCGCCAGGGCTATCGCCCTGTCTCTGGCCTGCTCACCCACGCCCACGGCGGCTGCGACCACCAAACGCCCGTGGTCGTCGAAAACGGCGCTCGGGTACTGGCGACGCTTGGAGAGGTCTTTGACCGTAATAAGTCCGCGCAAGTTGTTCTGCCCGTCGACCACGAGCAGTTTTTCGACACGGTGCTGGTGAAGGATCGCCTCGGCGTCTTCCAACTGGGTTCCCACTGGAACGGTTACTAGGTTTTCGGATGTCATCAGGTCGCAGACCGGGGTGGTGCGGTCGTTGCAAAACCTGATGTCGCGATTCGTCAGAATGCCGCGCAGCTTGCCGTCCGCGCCGGTTATTGGAACCCCGGAGATTCGGTACCTTTGCATCAATTGGAGGGCGTCTTCGAGCAGCGCCTCCTCGCCGAGCGTTACCGGGTCGGAGATCATTCCCGACTGAGAGCGTTTGACGCGGTCAACCTCGGCCACCTGCTCCTCGATGGAGAGGTTGCGGTGGATTACCCCTAAACCGCCTTCGCGCGCCATGGCGATTGCCATTTCCGCTTCGGTGACCGTATCCATTGGCGAAGAGATTAACGGGACATTTAGTTCCAGCCCTTCGGCCAGTACGGTGCCGACGTCGGTTTCGGCAGGCATCACATCCGAGCGAGCCGGCACCAGCAAGACGTCGTCGAAGGTGAAACCTGGTTCAATCGAACGACCGGAAGCCATCAGCAATCGATCCCGCTCTGCGAAATTAGTTCAAAGATTGTCGACCCGAGTTCACGGCGAATTCGCCGCTGCATCGCGGCTTTGGCGAATTGGATGTTGGTATCTGGGTCGATCGCCATCCGCACCGTCTGAGCTTGGACCCTGCAGTTGCTAATCAGTGTATACGCGTGCGGGTTCAGCTCGCGGAGATCACTGCGATGCGGTCAAGCCCCGCCAGATCTTTTACGGTGCGGACGTATCGCAGGCGCGGATTGCCGGCACAGAGGGATTCCACACGTTGGGCCTGGTCAAACCCGATTTCCAGCAAGGCCCGGCCGGCCGGCCTGAGTTTCAAATCTTTCAAGAGCCGTCGTATATGCCCTAATCCGGAGCTGTTGGAAAAAAGTGACGAACGCGGTTGGGCGCGGACGACCCTGGGCAGATTTGCGTCCTCGCTTCCTCTTATATAAGGGAGGTTGGCCACTACGAGATCGGGGACGCCTGGAAGCGGATCTTGAAGATCGCCTAGGCAAAAGCTAACTTGCCCAGCGACGCCGTTGCGATGGGAATTCTCCCGAGCCAGGGATAGCGCGAAAGCAGAGATGTCACTTGCCATGATGTCAACGATCGGCGCATGTCTGGCGATCGAGATTGCAATTGCGCCCGATCCGGTTCCAACCTCGTGAACGTTCGCCCTATTCGGACTCATTCCCCACGTCAGGTCTGAATGCTGGGGAGTTCCAAGGTATTTCAATGCTTCTTCTACTAAGAGTTCAGTCTCTTGCTTTGGGATGTAGACCCCTCTGCCGACCTTTATCTCCAATCCGAAGAATTCGGTCATACCGATCAAATACTGAATAGGCGTGCCGGAGGCGCGAAGGATCACTAGTTGCCTGAATTCCTCCAGAGTGCACTTCGGAAGCTGATGGTGGCGATTCAGGACTATCCACTTGGGACTCCTGCCGACCGAGTCTGCCAATAGGAACTCGACTTCTTTGCGGTGTTCGGCAATTCCATTTCGTTCCAGCACGCTGCGTCCCCAAGCAAGACAATCGGCAACCGTCAACTCGCAGATCCCTGGTCGGCCAATCGTTCGGCTAGGTCCGCGTCCTCGAGCCTCGCTACCAAGTCTTCGAGGCGTCCATCGAAGATTGACTCCAAGCCGTGAACGGTGAGGCCGATTCGATGATCGGTCAGCCGATCCTGCGGAAAGTTGTAGGTCCGCATCTTGGCGCTGCGGTCTCCGGAACCAATCTGATCGCGCCGGTCTGCACCACGCTCGGCCATCTGGCGCTCCCGTTCACGTTCGAGCAATCGCGACCGCAAAATCCGCATCCCTTTTGCGCGGTTCTTGTGCTGGGATTTTTCGTCCTGCATCGAGACCGTGATTCCAGTAGGTCGATGAGTGATCCGCACTGCGGAATCGGTGGTATTAACAGACTGCCCTCCATGCCCCGAGGATCGGAAAACGTCAATCCGAAGATCCTCTTGGTCGATAGAAACCTCGACCTCGCCAGCTTCGGGTAGCACCGCGACCGAAGCCGCGGACGTGTGTATCCGCCCGGAGGATTCCGTCACCGGAACGCGCTGAACCCGATGAACGCCTCGTTCAAATTTGAGCTGGCGAAACGGGTTCTCGCCGCGCACGGCGGCGATCGCCTCCTTAACCCCTCCTGTTTGCGATAGGTTCAATTCCAACAACTCAAATTTGAGTCGGCGACGCTCGCAATAACGCTGGTACATTCGGAGCAAGTCGCCGGCGAAGAGGGCTGCTTCCTCGCCGCCAGTGCCGGCCCGGATTTCGATGATTGCGTCACGGGAGTCCATTGGGTCGCTCGGCGCAAGGGCCAAATTCAACTGGCGGTTCAACTTGTCCAGTCTGGATTCCACCGCGACGCATTCGGCCCGGGCCAACTCCCGAATTTCGGGGTCGTCGTCACCTGCCAACTCCCGGTTTGATTTCAGATCCGACTCGGCGGCAGCAATTTGATCAATCAACTCCACCTTCCGAGTGAGATTGGCGTATTCGCGGCCCAATCCAGCCAATCGGCCAGGATCGCTCGCCAATCCGGGATCCGCAAGCTCAATTTCCACTTCGGCGTGGCGATCTCGGATCTGCCTCAACCGTTCAGATTTCACGGGCCCGCCGGATTTGGCTTTGATACCGGATTCGAAACCGATTCGTCCGATTCGGTAGATGACGGCGCAAGCAGGTTCCGGTCGGATTGTTCCAGAATTGGGGCGATCGCCGCAATCGCGACTTCACACTGGTCAAGATCCGGTTGCCTGGTAGTTAACCTCTGCAGCCAGATTCCGGGCGCGGCCAGGGCCGCCGCCCAATTCCTATCGCGGCGAGCGGCGAGGAAGGTAATGACCTCGAATGCGATTCCTGCAGCTATTGGGATCATCGCGATTCTTGAACCTACCCGCAACATTGGATCAGGTCTGCCCAGGAGGGCGAATCCAACTATTGAGATCAACACGACCGTGAGGATAAAGCTCGTGCCACAGCGCGGATGAAAACGGCTTTGGGCAATCACGTTAGCCGGAGTTAGTTGGACACGTGACTCCACCGCGTTCACCGTCTTGTGTTCGGCGCCGTGGTATTGGAGAGTGCGGTAGATGTCGGGAAGGAAGCTTATCGCGGCAAGGTAGCCAATCACGATCGCGATCCGAATAACCCCTTCAATCAGATTGCTCAAGGTGCTCGATTCGACCCACCGATCAATCAGCACGGTGATTCCAAGGGGGGCCATGAAAAACAGGGCAATACCGAGCAACAACCCTAAAACCATCATCGCGCTGGTCCAGAAATCGTGACCATCACTCTCGGCTTCGTCGGCTTCTGGGTCCGTTGATGCCACATGGGCTGAATATGCCAACGCCCTAGCCCCGAGAGCGAACACGTCCCAGAGAACCACGATGCCGCGAGCGACTGGGATTCGGCGGAAAGCGCGGACAGTCCCTCTTTCCCGAATCGGCATTTCCTTTACCCTGACCGATCCGGTCGGCGTCCGAACTGCCGTTGCCACGTTGCTCCGCGTACGCATCATCACGCCTTCGATGACAGCTTGACCGCCGTACAAAGGCACAGGCAACTACCTTGTCAGAATCGAAAATCGAGTTTCCGCGATCCAATTGCCAGTCGATCGCGTTGGCAAGTCCCAGGGCCAGACGATTACAACGCGCTCGGAATCACTCTGCCGTTTCAGTCGGCTCTTCTGAGGTCTGTACAGCTTCTGCGGGAGCGGGTTGGTCCTGAACCGGGACTCGACGGCCCGCTTTCTTCAGCCTCTGCTGGAATCGCTCGACTTGGCCTTGAGTGTCGACCAGCTTTTGGGTTCCCGTGAAAAACGGGTGGCAATTGGAGCAAATGTCCAACTGCAATCGCTCAACTGTAGCCCTGGTCGTAAAAGAGTTGCCACATGTGCATGTCACGTGCGTGTCGAAAAGTTGCGGATGTAGGCCGGTTTTCATGGGAAAGTGGTCGAAGCTGGGATTGGGTGTTGCAGGGAGCGCGATTCTATTTCAAGCGTTCGCAATCTGCGATCGTACCGCCAATTGGAAGGCTGCGGGATCAGATTCAATTGGCATTCAATTAAAGACAATCGAATCCGTGAAGCCCCCACCGCTTTTTCCGAACCAGAATCCGTGGATTGCGCAAATAGACGCAACCGCACCTTTGCACTCTGTCGCAGTGCTACGCCTCGGATGTTCAGAATGACGGGTCCTCGGGTCCGATCATCGTTGTTTCTTGGACGAGTTCCTTGAACTGACCAGCAAGAGGCCGGCCGTTAGTACAGCGAGCGCGGCAAGTGCGAATAATTTCTCCGCTCGTTCCAATAGCAATGCCGATGCCCCGAACGCGGCGCAAAGCAACACATAGACCATCGTCACCTGGGGACGAGTCAATCCGGCGTCTACCAGACGGTGGTGGAGATGCTGCGTATCGCGGCTGGTGATTCCCTGCCCGCTTCGGTGGCGACGAACTATCGTCCATGCCACATCAAGGATCGGGATCCCAAGCACCAAGAGGGCGGTGCCGATTTTGGCCTGACCAAGAATGGCGAGAGTTCCGATTAGGAACCCGAGAAGATTCGAACCGGAATCACCCAATATCAGGCTGGCTTTGTAGGCATTAAACGGGAGGAATCCAGCCACGGACCCCGCCAGGGCCAAACCGAATAAAACGAGCGGCATATTGCCCAGTTCGGCTGACAGAACCGCCATTATCAGCGCCGCAACCAGCACCACCCCGGGGGCCAGGCCATCCAAGCCATCCAATAGGTTTATTGCGTTCATCATGCCGATCAACCAGGCGATCGTGATGATCGCCCCCAACAACGAATTGAGCTCAATCACTCCTCCGAATGGGTTGCTAATCACGGTTATTTGGACACCAAACAAAACTGCCGCAATGGCGACCACCAGTTGACCGGCCAGCTTGGCCATGGCATGGATATCAAATAGGTCGTCAATTGACCCGATCGATACGATCGCAATCGCGCAAATTGCAATTCCCAGCAGGGATTGGGGTTCCATACTGGTCAAAAACAATGCGATCAACGCCGCCGGCAGAATCGCAATTCCACCGAATCGCACTACCGGAGCGGTGTGAAATCTGCCCGGGCCCGGGTGGTGCAACAGATTGAGCCGCCAAGCCAATTTGATGGCTCCATACGAAAACCCCGACGACACGATCCCGGCGACTAGCAACGCTATCGACGCCGGGATGAAGAACGGCGCGGTTGCGAACAACTCTTCAATCACCTGGTGATCAAACCACGAAACTCATTCCAATACAATTGCCAACTCATAGGTTCGATTGACAATCTAGGAAGTGGCGTAAGTCGAGATTGTCGCTGCAATTCTCGAAACGCAATACAACGCGGCTCAAAACTGCCCTGAAACAAACCAGAAGGAAATTAATGTCCCACGTAACCCTCGAAAGCAAAGAATCATTTGAGGCCGGGTTGCGCCGCTTCAATAAGCGAGTCCAGCAACACGGAATCTTGACCGAATCTCGCCGCCGCAAATACTTCGAGAAACCGAGCGTCCGGCGCAAAAAGAAACAAGCTGCGCGCGCGCGCAAGGCAAGACGCGCCGCAATCAAGGCCGCACGTGTAGCGAATTCGGAGTACGCGTTCTAGTCGCGACATGGTTTTCCGATTTCTCGGATCAACTCTAGTTGAGTCGCCGAGGCCCGATTTCCGGGTCTCATAACGTCCACTACACTAGCAGGGTTAACATATACGACACCGGGTATTGCAAAAAAGCGTCATGGTGGCGCTTGCGACCTGTTGCTCTTGTAATTTGCACCGAATGGCCCGCCCGGGTTGGCGTGCCGCAAAAGATGGAGGTCATTTTGACTCTTTCCAATCGGATAACTTTGGCGGGCGCCCTACCTCTACTGGTGGCGATCGCATTGTCGGCATTGATCGCTGCCATAGTTTTGGCGCCATCAAGGCCGGCGTCAGCCGCAATTTCCACAAAGACTTGTGGTTTGGACCCGGTGCTCTTGGACGTTCTGCTCGACCGTTACGGCAAGAAGTCTCAAGAGTGTGACACTCTGAATCCGGTAGCAGACACTGCCTTGGATGACGATGACTTCGATCCGGCGGTGTGGCAGTTTGATGGCAGAGAACTGACGGAATTTGCCATCTCTAAAGATGACTCGGATGTACTAAAAGAGATTCACGAAAACACTTCAGGTTTCCCGACTGCGGTCAAATACATTGACTTGACCGGCAACCCACTGACTATCGAAGATGTCAATTTCGCCAATATTCCGGCGACTGTTGCAGTGATCTTGAGCGCGGATTCCAACGTAAATGGGTTCCAAGCATCCGAGTACACGGTGACTGAAGGATCGCCGAGTTACGTCGCAGTGGCGTTTCCAGGTGCTACCGTCGCCTCTGGATCCACCCCTACCGGAACTCTGCAACCGGCGTTCACCATTACCGGTCGGGACGCGGTCGCGGCATTTGGAACCAATGCATTCCTGACGGGATCGCACCTCCAATTGATCGACTTCGGTGATCAGGAAGCTACTGACGTGGCAGCTCGGACTGCTCAAGTCAACGCGGTCAGCGACAACAGGATCTTCTACCTGCCGCTCCAAGCGAACAAAGACAACGACAACCGTGAAGATTGGGACTTCAAGATCACGATCACCGATCCAGTTCCCGGCGCCGACACCGCCGAGGCCAATGCATTCGAGTTGGCCAATGATGAAGCCGAAATCACCGTGCTCGACGCCGATGCACCGTCGTTGTCCGTGTGCGACCGCAGCGAACACGTGGAAGCGGCCATCCTCGCCCTTACCGAGTCACCTAGTCCCGCAAACTTGTACGGTAGCCACACCAAGTGTGATGATCTGACCCTGCGAGACTTGGGCGAAATACCAGGCCTCAACGTGCTCAACTCCGACGACACCGATGAGCCAATTGCGGACTTGATCGCCGGAGACTTTGAAGGCCTTGCGAAAGCAGCGACGCTGTCCATCACAGGGGCTGGCGCATTGCCGTCCGGGATCTTCGCTGGCGTGGGTAAAGATGCCACGGGCGGCGTCGAGATCACCTTCGCCAAGAACAACACCACTGATGAAGATGTCGTGGAGGTTGGAAAATACACTCCCCGCACCATTCCACAGCACATCTTCGATGACCAGGAAGTTAATCAGATCATCATCCTTGACGACGATCTGAACGATGAGAAAAAGGGTGTGACAAGCGGACTGGACGCCACCACCTACTCAGTAATGGAAGGTAGCCAGTTCTTTGTCTTGACCCCTGCGTTGCAGACGTATTACGTGCTGGGCAAATCGGCAGTTCTTGGATCCGCCGCATCCACGCCGGACATAGACACAGCCCGCCGTGGGGACGCGAACAGCCCGAAAGTGGCGCGGTACGCGGTACCTGCGACGAAGGATGCCCTTGACGACGACAACGCCAATGATGAATCCATGGTGCTGTTCCTCTTCAATGCCGCAACTCCCGCAGACACAGGCAGTCTTGTTGACATAGCACTGGTAACAGTGATTGATGACGATTAAGCGCTGCGTGCTCGCTTAACCAGCAAACGGATTAAAGCGCCCCCTCTACACACGAGGGGGCGCTTTTCATATATCCGACCACATCCAAACGCATCGCGGATTTTGGCCGCCGCAGCGCGGTGACTGAACAGCGCGGATAATCGCTTCTATTGGGGCGTCGCCAAGCGGTAAGGCAGCGGCCTTTGGAGCCGCCATTCGTTGGTTCGAATCCAACCGCCCCAGCCAGTCAACTACCTTTCGAAAACCAACGCGTGCCCCGGATTCAATTGACTTTCAACGGCTCCCCGCCTGACCTTGAGACGAACAGGATTGCAAAGGCAATCGAAACGACGGCAATTTCGAATGGCGAGAGGTTGAGGGCATCAATCCGATTCGTACCGGCTAAGGAGATGGCCCATCTGCACCGGTTCAAGGACGGCGAAGGCCCCACCAACGTACTCACATTTGTGCACAAATCCGGTGCAGACATTGCAATTTGCCCGCAGGTGGCGGAGGAAGACGCAAAGGTACGTGGCTGGGACCTCAACAGTGAACTCATTTACCTGTGTATCCATGGCTGTCTGCACGCCCTCGGATTCGATCACGTGGACCGCGCGGGCGCAACGGAGATGGAACGCCTCGAGCGCCAGATTCTCGCCACGATGGGCCTAGAGAAGAGCGCGTTGGACCCATAGACAGCTTGCAGTTAAAGTCTCCAGCCAAAATCAACCTTGGCCTAGAGGTCCTAAAGAAACGCACGGACTCGTTTCATGACCTCAGTTCGATCATGCTGGCGATTGATCTGTGTGATGAAGTGAGAGTGCGCTACGACGATGGCGCGGATATTGCTGAACAACGTGAGGGGTTTTCCCGCTCCGGTCTGACCGAACAAGCCCTAAATGCTTACTGCAATTCTGTCAGTGTCAAAACCAAACCAAATGCAAGCGTCAAAAAAACGATTCCTATCGCGGCGGGATTGGGCGGAGGGAGCGGCAATGCGGCTGTGGTCCTCTCGGCCGCAAACCATCTGAGCGGGCGGGCGCTTTCCGATTCGGAGCTGGCAGACGTCGCGAGTCACGTCGGATCCGACGTGCCCTTTTTCCTGTCAGGCGGCTGCGCGCTGGTCGCAGGGCGAGGGGAAATCCGCAAGCGCGTCCTGCCCATCCCGAAAGTCTGGATCGTATTGGCAAATCCCGGAGTCGAGCTCTCCACTCCGGATGTGTTCAGGGAACTCGACAGCTCAGAATTCACCTCCGGCGCGCGAACGAGCGTGCTGGCCGCCTCCTTGGCGGCCGGGCAACCGCGCTGGAACCTGATGCACAACGGCCTGCAGGGAGCGGCCGAGCGTCTTTGCCCGCAGATCCGGGAAACACTCGCCGCGTTAAGGACACATACGCCCTGGACGCTGCTATCAGGGAGCGGTGCCACGTGCTTCGGCATCTTCGAAATCGAGGAAGCAGCTCTCGCGGCTGAGAAAGACTTGGCAATGGCGGGTTATTGGACCTGGGCAGGCCGGCCAATGGACCGCTGGACGATTGCCGACCTGCGAATCTGAAATCCCCGCCCGGATAATGTGAACTCTGATTGGATTCGAGTCTCAAGCTTCGATCCAGATTCAAGGTTTAAATCCCCTATCAACGTCAATCCTGGCCAGCACCGCACGTGAGCATGCCTAAGCAAGATCCATCTGACGGCGAAAAGCGCAGAGCAATAGTGATACTGGCCGCCGGGCAAGGCACCCGCATGGGCGAGGACATCGACAAGGCCCTCGTCGACATGGCGGGCATACCGATGCTCGAGCACGTACTGCAGAACTGCGCCCAGATCCCAAGACGCCAACTCGTGATCGTCCGGGGCCCTGAACAGGATGTCCTTGAATTCCCTGGGCATGACTTTGAGATTGCAGTCCAGGACCCCGGAAGCCGCGGCACGGCCGCCGCGCTAATCGCGGCCACAGAGCACCTTCAATCAGAGATAGAAGTCGTTGTCGTGGTATTCGCGGACAACCCATTGCTTTCAGGGCACAGTATCGAAAGCGCCCTGGCAGCGGTCGAAGAAATTTCTGCCGCGATCGGGTTAACCACCGCCGTGGACCCTGATCCGGGAAAACGCGGCCGGATCATCCGTCGCGCCGGCGAACCGATAGCCATCCGCGAATCGGCCGCCTGCGACGCCGACGATCTTCAGATCCAGGAATTCAATTGCGGTGCGATGGCACTGGACATTAGCTGGGCACGAGCCGCATTAAGAAAACTCAAACCGGACCCTATGACCGGTGAGCTTTATATGACCGATTTGGTCGAGTTGGCCGCCAATGAAGGCAAGAAGGTAACAACGGTCTCGATCACAGATCCCGCCGAAGCGCTCGGTTGCGACGACTTAGTGTCTCTCGCCGCCGCCGAAAAACACTACTTTCGTCGCCGGGCTGCAGAGCTCATGAAAAAGGGAGTCCGCTTCCGCGATCCGGATTCGGTTGCGATATCGGCCGATTCTGAGATCGGTGCCGGCACCCAGATCGAAAGAAACGTGTCGATCGAGGGGCGGACAAGGATCGGATCGAACTGCCGAATCGGCCAGGATTCGGTCATTCGGGACTCGCAGCTGGCCGACGGTTGCCAGGTGACCTCCTCTCGGATCATCAAATCTGGATGCGGACCCTCGGCATCAATCGGTCCCAACGCCCTGATCCGCGACGGGGCATTTGTCGGCGAGGGCGCCCAGGCCGGCAACTGCGTCGAAGTAAAGAACTCCCGCATTGGTGCCGGTGCCCTAATCGGTCACCTCTGCTACGTGGGCGATGCCGACGTGGGTGAAAACTCCGTAATCGGCGCCGGAGCAATCACCTGCAATTTCGACGGGGTCGACAAACACCGCACCGTAATCGGTTGCGGAGCGTTCATAGGTTCAAACGTCTCGCTGATTGCGCCGATCAGGGTAGGAGAAAAAGCGGTCGTTGGAGCAGGTTCGGTGGTCACCCGCGATGTCCCGGACGGGGAAACCGTCTACGGGAACCCGGCGCGACTAAAAACCTTGGTACCCGATACCCGGGAGCTCGATTGAATCGAGTCAATTCCCTGGCGGAGGGCAGACGACCCGTCGCCGGATCGGATCCTGTTGAGCGACAGATACTGCAACTACTTTTTGGACGGAACGCTCAGGATCTTCACCCAGACCCCGGAAGTCGAATCCATGGCCCCTGACTGCCTGGAGCCGCGGTTGGATCTACTCTGCGAGGAGTACGTACTCATTCAGGCGTTCAAGAAGACCGCCCGCTACATCCGCAACCACAATTGGTTCTGCGACACGCTCGCCCTCGATCATGCTGCGGTGAACCTCCCGGAGTTTCTCTCACGAATCCAAGAACGCCTCAAATCTCCTGAAGGCTGGCAAAACGATCCGCTTCGAATCATCCCGGCACCTAAGAAGCAGCGCTGGGAGATTCAAGAAGGCAAGTGGAAGCCGGCCAGACAGCGTCCCGCAGTGCCCCTGCGGCCGCTCGCTCATGTGAGTCTGCCGGACCAGGTGTTGGCAACTGCGCTCATGCTCTGCATCGCCGATCGGGTGGAAGCCCGGCAAGGCAGCCCAGCCCTATCGATCAATGAACCGGAATCGCGCCGGCAGGTAATCTCCTACGGCCATCGACTTTTCTGCGACGGTAACGGATCCGGCCTGCGTCACCGCTGGGGATCGGCCACGCTATACCGCGCATATTTCGAGGATTACAAGCGATTCCTCGACCGTCCAGAATTCGCGGCCAAGGCGATTCCCAGCGATGGGAAAAGAAATCTATTCCTCGTCCATGCCGATCTCGAGCAGTTCTACGACCGCGTCCGGCCTTCCCAGCTATTCAGCGCCGTCGATCACATCCGCAGAGATGGTGATGATCCGGGGTTCTTCGATCTAGTTGAGTCGCTCTTTTGTTGGAGCTGGCATCATCGTGATCAGTACGAAGTGGATTACTACGCCGCCCAGGCGGGGATTGATCACTTCAATCAAGTCGCGTTACCCCAGGGCCTGGTCGCCTCGGGTTTTTTCGCAAACGTCGTCCTCCTGGCATTGGACGAGGCGGTCCGCGAACATATCGGCGGAGAAATCCCCGGCGGACTCCGGCTGGTCGACACCTGCCGCTACGTGGACGATTTCCGCATCGTAGTTGAAGCCTACCCAGACGCGGCCGCCTCGCCGCAACACATCAAATTCCAGGTTTCCAGATGGCTGCAGGAGTTGCTGGACGAACACGCCGGGGGCCTACCGCTTTCGGATGAAAAAACCAAGATCGCATCTTTGGGCGATGACGGACCACCCTTGGTTCGCCAGCGCGCGGAGATGGACCACATTCAAACGGCGATCTCCGGAGGATTCGACTTCCACGCCGGTCAGGGGATTCTCGATTCGATCCAGGCCCTTGTGCGTGCGCAGCCAGCCCCCGGCGACGATGAGCCAGACAAGTGGCGGTTTGCGCCGGTGGCCGACGTCCACGACGATACGGTGGCCAGGTTCGGGGCCAGAAGATACCGCAAAACTTTCAGGTCGATCCGGCCGCTGGCGTTCGACCGCAGCGAGTCGGATCTGATTGATAGGGAGCCCGATCAGCACACTCCCGAAGGGGCCATCCAGATTCCGCGCACACGGGAGGATCTGGACCAGGACGCCAGGGTGCTTGCCTACCGACTTGTCCGGCGTTGGCTTGAAGACCCGTCCAACGTGCTTCTGCTCCAGATTGGCCTTGATCTGTGGCCCGATGCAGAACTCCTAAGAGAAGTCCTGGGCCAGCTGCGTCTGCACATCGACAAAGGCCGCGGCCGAGGCGTTCCGCGGAGGGTCGCCTGGTATTGCCTTTCGCAATTGTTCCGTGCCGGAGCTACCGAAACGGGCCTGGTATTTGATTCGGAATCGCTTCCATCTGGAATCGATCTGAGCAAGTACCGCCGCGAATTGAGCAACGAGGCGTGCCGTATATTGGCGCCTGGTGGGAGTTCGATCCCTTGGTACCTGAAGCAGCAGGTATTGCTCTATCTGGCGGCGCACGATCCGGCCGCCGCTCCTTTTTCGCGCAGGAGCACCGCTGTTGAAATCCGGCCCTACCAGGAATTGATCGCTTTTCTGCGCGGCGATCAGACTTTGCTCGCTAATCTCGGTGATTCTGAATTGGCGGCCCTGGCAGTACTCGCCAGGCGCGCGTTCCTGGATCGTGATGGGGCAATCCGGCGAATCCACCCCTGGCTGAGACCCGCGGTTGTCGAACAAATCGCCCGGCGGGATCCGTCGCTATTAACCGAGCTCCTCGAGTACGATGCCCAGGCCATCGCCGCATGTCCTGCGCGCGTCCGCGAAGACCTGTGCCTGGAACTGGCAAGCACGGACCGGGACCGGGTGACGCTGGCCGAGGCCATCCTGAATCAGCACCCGACCAGTACGCTGCGCAACGAACTCTCCGTGCTACGTCTTGCAGACGCTCTGCTTGGCCGGCTGGTGGAGGCTGGATCGTCCTTTACCGCAATCACGCCCGGACAGATAACGATGAAGCTGAATGACGATCGCGGAGTGGCCGACCCTGACGAACTTCAAATGCGGCCTGGCGGCACCGCCCCGTCGGGCTCTATATACGAACCGCCGGCATGGTGCGCGCCCGACGAGCGCTGGCGCATTCAACTTGGTTACTTGCTGCGCTTCATCCTGATCGGCCACCCGGATTTTGCCCGTGCCAATCCACGGGACAACTGGCGAGAGCCCTTGTCGTACTACCGCCCGGCTGCCAGCCACTGGCGACTGAGCCTGCACGGGATGTACAGCGGGCAACCGGCCTTTGGGGATGATTGGCTCCCCATGACCGAGTGGTTGGAGGGATTACTTTTGGCGCTGCTGCGCTGGCCGGGAACCCGCGCTCCTAAGGGATTCGGGTGGATTGAAGAAGGAATGGAGGAATGCAGGACCCGTATCGGCAAGAGGGTGCGCTACCTGGAGCGGCTGCGAGGCCGCGCAACCGAGGCGTTGATCCTGCCGCTCGCTGTGGAAAGCCCGGATTCATCGACCCGAGAAAGAACACTGCGCGCCTGCGTGGTCCAGACGGTAATTCCCAACGACGAGGATTTCTGCGCCTGCGGTTCTGATCTCGAACTGAACGGGCGTGGAGTCCGACGAAGACACCGCAACCATTTGTCGGCAACGCTCGAGGCAGTCAAGAGCGCGCTCAGGCTCAGGGTTACGCACACGGATCATCAAGAGCGGCTCGACTGGTTGATATTGCCGGAACTCGCCGTCCACCACGACGACATTAATACTCACCTGGTCCCGTTCGCCCGTGCAAACAAAACGCAGATTCTCGCCGGATTGACTTACGACCGTCCACTGGAAGGCCGTCCGCTCGTCAATTCGGCCATCTGGATCATCCCCGAATGGTCGGGCGACTCGCACGGCTTGCAAATCAGGATCCGCCGCCAAGGCAAAGCGCACCTGGCAAAGGAAGAGCAACGCTTCAATAGTGGTGGAGAAGCAGTCGTCCAGGGTTTCCGGCCCTGCCAGTGGCTGATTGAATTTCCCTGGACCGGCAAACAAGCGCGGCCGCTTAGGCTGACTGCCGCAGTCTGTTACGACGCCACGGACATTGGATTAGCCGCTGATCTTAAGAATCTATCCGACGTGCTGGCGATTCCGGCGCTGAATAGGGACACCAGGACGTTTGATCAGATGGCGTTGGCATTGCATTACCACATGTTTGGATTAATCGTTGTCGCCAACAATGGCAAATACGGGGGGAGCAACGCTTACTGGCCGCACAAGGACTCAAATCGTCGGCGAATATTTCACTTCCATGGCCAACCACAGTCATCAATTGCGTTTTTTGAAATTGGAGACATTGGCGGCTTCCTGGAGCGCCACGATGATGCCAATCGCGAATCCGGCGCTTGGAAATACCCACCCATCGGAATTCGGCCCATACCGACATTCGGTGAGTGCCAGGCCGGATCAAAGTGAGGTGGTTACGGTAATCCCGGCTGACAGATTCCGTCACGCCGATCCTCAGGAATTGGGGATTTGCGCCTAACCTGCTGGGGTGTACGCAACTCATGGCGGGACCGGGATTGATTCGACAATTCCGATCAACAACACCGTTCGCGGAGTTAACACCAATCACTGGCAACCTTTATCAGGTTTGATTAAAGAACGGAGAACCGCAATTGCCGCCAGCGAATATTGATGATCTTTTGCCGAGTCTGAAGGAGGATTTCTACGCAGTACGCGGAAGGAAATGGAACCATTTCCATTGCCCAATCCTCCAGGTGGATGAGGATGCTGAATTGTGCAGGGCGCACGTAATAAACGCGAGCTTCCCGAACTCGAACAGGGCCGTAACTGTCCAGCGCAAAGACGTCGACAACTTTTATGGCACTCACTTCGAACGAGACTTCAAGCTGATCGAATTCGCTCCGGATGCTGGCCGTTCATTGAGTTTGGAGGCATTGAAAAACAGGGACTTGGCTCGAATTGTCCAGCCGAAGATTTCCGCCGACGGTGAAGACCAAGATTTCTACGTGACCACGAATCCTTCCGGGATCCCGAAGAATCACACGGAAGTCCGGCTGGGGAACTCTGATCAACAAATCACATTAGTGATCAAATCATCTCCAGAGGAGGTAATCAAGAAAACCTCAGGACCGTGGGAAATCCGCGCGGAAAAAGACCTCCGCTTATCTGTATTGGTCTCTGTACTCAAGGCGGCCCATTTGACCCTGTTTCATCGACTCGGTTACGGATACGCGCTCTCGGTTGGTGGGCAATTTCTGGGTCAACATGTTTTGGGCTCGTTTTTCCTCCGGGCACGCGACCGTGATCGCCAATCGGTCCAAAGCATGGCTGCGGAGCATTTCGCCGAATTCTCGACATTGGTGCGACCCGCCTTCAAGATCGCCGGAGATTTCAATGGCACGTTGGACGATGGTTTCGGATGGCTGTGCATGCTCGGGAGACTGCCTTGGGCGATCAATGTGGTGGTTAGGGTCGATGATCGATTCTTCTGCGCACTGGTTCCCATAATGGACACCGATGATTCAGTGCATCACTTCCTGCAGTTCCTCTCCCGACCCTACAGGCAGATCTCTGTTGCCGGCGCTCTATTTGGCCAATCAGCTATCGAAACTGATTTTGCAACCAGGAAGTTCGACTGGCCCGAAGGCAGGTTCACTGGCGCGCCGGTTTGACGAATCCCGGCCGCGTGGATTACACAGTCGATGATTTACGGCACTAGATGACTGAAATCGATCCGCCGAGGATGCGCGCCATTGACGCATCCGACCTGTGGCAGCACGAAGCACTTGACTTTACCCCCTGGCTTGCGCGTCACCTGAGCGATCTGGCGGGCGAGCTTGGCCTGCAATTGGAATTCAGTTGCAGGGAAAAGACCTTTCCTGGATGGGGCCGAGCCGACATCGTCGCCAGGCAGTCCGAGACTGGCGCCAAGGTGATCATCGAGAACCAATACGGAGAATCGGACAATGATCACCTAGTCAGAATGCTCGGATACTCCACCGCCAGCGAAGCCGACATCGTGATTTGGATTGCGGGATGCATAGGGCGGAGGCACCGCCAGCTCCTTGAGTGGCTCAACCGAGGCGACGGCATTCAGTTCTATGGCGTTGAGATCCAGGGTTGGCAGATCAAGAACGTCAAGGGTTACAGATTCCAACCGGTGGTCGTTCCGACTGGCTCTGGCGGAGAAGGGGAGCGTGAACGACTCCAAAATCAGTCGACCGGTTACGCTTACTTCTACCGCCCGCTCGTTGCGCGGCTCCGTTCAGCAGCCGGAATCGAACCGATGGGGAGGGGCGGGTTTCGGGGTCGTTACCGGTCATTCAGCAGCGGTTACGATTCCGATGGAGCCATGTACGCGACCGCGCTAGATGCGAACGGCCGCGACAAGGTCGCTCTGCGCATTGCAGGGGAGAATAGTCAAGCTCTGCATTCCAAACTGGAACGTGCCCGCGAGGGTCTTCTCGCGGCTGGTAAAGCAGATGTGCTTGATTGGCCAGAACTGAATGAGGCGGTCGACATTTACTGGCTCGGCATATCGAAGGAATCGACCGCATATGCGGAGTTAATCAAGAGCCCGGACGCTACGCGGGAGTGGATGTTCTCCAATCTGAAGTTGGTCCACAGCATCCTTCAACCAGAATTAGAAGCGGCAATGGCTGAGATTGTCCCAGGGCGAGAACCTGACGACTGAACCCCTGTGTGATGCGGATTCCAGCCTCGATTCGCAGAGACCGCTCTAGGCCGGGCACACCTCGCGTCGTTGCGTTTGGGATGGCCACCCACATCGCGCCAGTGGCAGGCGGGCAAGGAGCCAATCGGGGCTGTCTGTCGATTTTGACTGCGTCAAACGGGAACTTGCCGCCGCCCGGAGTATCGACAGCTCGGCAATCGCCCGATCAGAACGCGCGCGTCCGGTTCAGGATCGACAATCGCGCAAGTTGACCCTTTGTGCCTAGGAAGCTCACGCGGCCGCAGAGGTTGTCCCGCGTATCGGGAATGACGATGTCGATCAGCTGCCCCTCCCGTACCGGAATGTTCAGCGGTTCGGTCTCTGCAAGGCTTTGCGACCAACCATTCGCCCCGTGAAAGCCGATCCAGCAAGCACCCGGCGCCTCGTAATCCCTGATTGCAAACACGTATTCGCCTTCTGGCAATCTGGCCCAGTATTCGCCGGCGGTGCTGGTGACCGCCCCACCCAGCTCCACCGGACGCCCATCCGGCAAATAGCTATTCACACCAAGACCCCGAATGCGTTCCCCGGCGGCGCTCGAGAAACCGCCTTCAATCAGGTGATAGTTGTTTTCGCCAACCAATTTGGCGCATGAAGATTCAAGTCGCGTGGGACCAAACACGTCTCCAACCAACCGGGCCAGCCGGGAGTCGTAGCGGACAAGTTCGCTGCGCGTGTTGATTTCGTTGGTGTCGCCGCGGGGAGGCAGTTGGACGTTGAACCAGGCCTGCACTCCCGTCGCCCAGTACTCGTCCTCGTTGGTGGCCGCGTAGGTGCGCCGCCACAGTCCGGTGCTCATCGCGTTCTGGTAGGCGGAACTGAGCCGCTCCGCGAACACTGGTCCGTCCGGCAGGCGCAGGATTCCGAGACCCCAAACGGTGTGGGCAAACTCGTGAACCAGCAGGTCCTGCCCCTCGTAACCGTCGCCGGGATAGCAGAGCACGTTTTCTTCCGACGTGCTGGTCAACTTGTAGAAATCGCTGCCACCGAGACCGCGCGCCCGCTGATCCCAGTTCTGGTTCGGGTCGTCGCGCAGGTGCCGGTATTCAGGCACGTCGGTCAGGTTCTCTTCATCGCCGATGACAGCAATGAAGGAGTCTCCAAGGGCGCGCCGGACGTCGGCGTTAAAGGCCAGCATCTCGTTGGCCACCAATCCGGCTCTAATCAGGGCCCGATCAGGCACGTTGGCAGAACTTGCCACAACGATTCCACCGTCCACGTGGACCTTCGCGTAGAAGTCGTCCAGACCCAGCGGCTCCAGCGGGCGGGACAGCGGTCCCGCGGTCGGATCCGAACCTTGCCCAGCGCCGGCCCCAGACTCCGCATCCGCACCGGTGTCGGTTTGCATGGGAGGGATCTGGTCAATCTGCAGCAGATCGGCGACTGAAGTGGGGGCAATCTCGTCGGGTATCGCAACGAACCCCACCAGCGGTTCCGGTTCATCGTTGAACTGAATCTGCTTTGCGGCGACATGCCTCCCTCCGGCCGGCAGCGACAAAGCACCCACATCCCACCAGCATGCGTTCGTGGAACCATCGTCGCATTGCGGCAGGATCTGGACCGCCTCGGCGTCGCCGCCAAGTCGGTCTAGCAGGGCCTTTCGGACCAGTCCGACGAGCACCGTTTCGAACGGTTCGTTCCCGTCGTTTATCACCACGAACGTGAAATTGACCGCCGGATTCGTGTCCGCGACGAGAACCTCCGGCGGCCGCAGGTGCCGCAGCCGGACCTGGACTGAATCGAAGCGAACCTGCTGCCAACTGTCGATCAAATTGTCATCGGGATCGCCTTCGGGGCCGCGGTGGCTGGCCGCGATCTCGAAGCGGAACCTGCCGGCCGGCATGCGCATGGGGATGGTGACCAGCTTGCGTTCCGCCGGGGCCAGCTCCGCAATGAAAGCGGAGAAAAAATTGATCCCATCGTATCTGCGCGGGGCCGGGCCCCAGAACCCGGAGACCCGGATGTCGGAAGCCGGGATCTGCCCACTGTTGGTCGCCTCCAGGCGGACTTCGACCGCCTCTTCCCCGACCACCCGGTAGGGCAGTAGCTTTATCGCCACGTTCGCGCTGGCAACTTCCACTTCCAGGAAGCGCCGAGCCTCGCCGACCGCAAACTCCACGACGTGATTTCGCGGAGCCAGCTGGTAACCGACTTCGGCGTCAAATTCCTGACCGGGATCGGCCCGGTCGATGGTCAGGATCGTTTCCGGTTCGGCGCCGTCCTGCGATGCGGTAACCCGGACCGGAAATTCGCCGCCGGAGCCGCCCGCATTGGTTATACGGGCACTGATGCTAAATTCCTCGAACTTGCTGCTGCCGCCCAGCGAACTTGCTATCAGGGGACCGATCTGAAAATCTGCTGGCGCCGGGGTGGGCTGCAGCGGTGCCGCCGGCGCCCGGGCAGTTGGCGAAGGCCTGGGTGGAGCCGGAGCCGGGGCCACCGCAATCGTCGGGGCCGGATCGGCCGGGATTTGACGAACGTCGCCGTCCGGCAACCGCTCGGGTTCATCGCACGCCGCGGCGGCCAGCAGTAGCGCCAGCGTGAGCGCTAAAAGGCCCTGGCGCGGTCGGCGCGTTATATCCGGGTAGATTCGCAATTGTTCCTGCCGCAGGATTCTGCCGGTCGGCGACTCCGAGCGGCCAGGCCGGCCTCGGACACTTTTTGGTCAGTTTCGTAAGTATTGCCGGTGGAGACCCCGGCGCGACCAAGACTAATTGGGTCCGCAAGCGGGCAATAAATCGCGATTAGCTTTTTAGAAGATTCGTGAATCGTCAATCCGCGCCAGGCGAGCCCTGACTGCATCCTCAGGGTCGACATTGCCGATCGTTTTGCTGGCCCGATCTGCCAGCCTTGCCCAGAATGCCGCCGATTAATCAGGCTGCAATGGCGGCTTCGATCAAGGCCACGATCTGGGAGCGGTTGGCGATTCCCTGGTGCGAACGGATTGACACCCCGTTGCGCACCGCGGCCAGCGAAGGGTGGGTTGCGGCCCGGAATTCGCGGCGGTAGGACGCCAGCTCGCGGTCGTCGTAATCCATGACGAGGAAGTGCACCCTGCCGGCGTATTCGGCCATCAGGTCGCGCACCACCGGCCTCACCGCACCGCATTTCGGGCACCAGATTGCGTCGGATACCCAGACCACCGGGGAGCTCGTCGCCAGCACTGCCTGAAAGCGGGCCTTATCGGCCTCGTACCGGGCAATGATGCTATCGCGATTCCTGGGATCGTAGGGATCCGGGACCGGAATCCCGTCTAACGTCTCGGGCTGCACGATTTCCGGCGTGGGCGTCGGGGTAGGAGTTGGCGTGGGAGAAGGCGTGGGTGTTGGGGTCGGTGACGGAGTCGGCGTCGGTGTTGGAGTAGGAGAAGGCGTCGGCGGAGGCGTGGGTGCGGGGGTTGGAGTCGGTGAAGGAGTCGGTGAAGGAGTCGGATTGGGAGTTGGGGTAGGAGTTGGCGTGGGAGAGGGCGTGGGTTCGGCGATCGGAGTCGGTGACGGAGTCGGCGTCGGTGTAGGGGTAGGAGTTGGCGTGACCGGATCTGCCGCGGGTCCAGCGCCGGCAACCAACGGGGTGGCAGTTAGCGGCGGCGCGGTCTGCACAGGCGTCGGCAGAGTTGAGGGAGCCTCTTCCGACGCGGGTGCTTCGGGCGGCGCAGGTGCGGGGAGCACCGCTACGGGCGAGGCTGACTGCAGCGGCGCCACATCCGATTCGGTGCCGTTGCAGGCAAAAAGTAAAACGCAAGCCAGGCAAGCAAGAACCAGTGGCAATCTGCGAACCATGGGTTTTGTCCACAAGTACGTGTGGGTCGGGGTGCGGCACGAAGGCGCACCGCAGGCTGTGGCAAGGCTATCAAATAGAGTGATCCGGAATGCCCGGATCAACCGCCGCGGCGCCGGCCGGAGGTCACTGGGAACGCTGGATCGACGCGAACTTCGAAAAAGCACTGGCGGAACTTGACCCCGCTGACATCAGCAAGGTTTTCGGCTTCGAGGCCAGCCAGGTCGATCCGGCCGACCTACTGCCTGCTTGCGCCGTAATCCTCCGGCAGGAACGAAGCTCCAGATTCGACTGCCAAGGGGCAAGGTTGTACCTGTAATGCCCCCTTCGGCCGCAACCAACGTTCGACTCAAGAAACCGATGGCTGCCGGGAATTCCCGCCTGGTGTTTTAGAGCCGCGGTTCGCGCCTGCGGCGCCACGTCTGCGGTGCGAGATTGAAGCCGGGTGACCGAATGACCCGCGCAGGGTCCCGCTCCCGGCCGCAAGGAACACTATTCCCGATCCGGCGACCAGCGGCCGAATTACAAGCGGCGCCACTGCGACCTGCAACCGTTCAGGGTTACTGATCGGGCAGTCAAGTAAAGACCGGTCGCCAGCAGCGATGATTGCGATCTCCCGCACGGTCGGGAGCAGGAACTGGTCAACGGCGCAGACGTCGAACCAATACACACAGAATCCGGCCAGCAGCGAGGCCTCCCGCCTACCTGCCGTAGGTGCGATCGAGAGGCTGCAAGTCCTCTGGCACTGGCCCGGCGTGCGTGTGTGTCCCCGCCCTCACCGGGCCCGGAAAGCCTACCGCTCAGCGCAGGGCTTTCAGGGGGCTGGTGGTGACGCGGACAGCATCCCCGGGCCCCGTGAATCTACGGAGCGGGTGCGCCGCCGTTTCCGTCACCCTCCGTACAGGCCTCCAGGTCCAGCTCGTCCAAGTCGTGGTCCGCCACGTCCAGCAGCGCGGCCGGAATGCATCCGGTGAACTCATTGTCGGAGAGGTAGAGCACCGCCAGATCGGGCAGCTCGGCCAGTCCGGCAGGGATCGAGCCGCTGAGCTGGTTGCCGTCCAGGTGCAGTTGCTCCAGCCGGGTCAGATCGGTCAGCGCGGACGGGATCGGCCCGCTGAAGGCGTTGTTGTCTAGGCGCAATTGCTCGAGTTTGCCGAGTCCGCCCAGTACCGAGGGAATCTCCCCAGAAAGCTGGTTGCGGTTCACGCTCAGGTAGATCAGCTCGGTCAGGTCGCCCAACTCGGCGGGGATCGTGCCGCTGAGCATGTTCTGGTCAAGGATCAGGTATTCGAGGTTGGCAAGGTTCCCCAAAGTCGTCGGAATGGAGCCGGTCAGGCGATTCCGGTTGAGATAGAGCCTCTCCAGATTGCCCAGGTTGCCCAGTTCCGCCGGTATCTCACCGGTCAGGCGGTTGCCGTGGAGGTAGAGGAGCTCCAATTCGGAAAGGTCTCCCAGTTCCGCCGGTATCTCACCGGTCAGGTCGTTGTCGTAGAGATAAAGCCGCTCCAGGCGGGCAAAACTGCCGAAGGCCGCCGGGATTTCGCCACTCAGGCGGTTCCCGTCCAGCCCCAGGACGACCAGGTTTGAGAGGTCGTTGAGTTCCTCCGGAATCTGGCCCGTGAACTGGTTTTGCCTTAGCCAGAGGAACCGCAGTTGGGTGAGATCGCCGAGCTCGGCCGGAATCGTCCCGGTCAGCTCGTTTTCGTCGACGTCGAGGGTTCTGAGGTTGACGAGGCTGCCAAGTCCGGTCGGAATCGTGCCGGTGAACTCGTTCTGCCACAGTTCCAGGTTGGTGAGATTGGTCATGACCCCGAGCTCGGCGGGTATTTCACCGCTCAACTCGTTGCGGTTCAAAGACAGCACGCGCAGTTCGTCAAGTTCGGTCAACTCGAGCGGAATCTCACCGCTCAGCTCATTGCCGTCGAGGTCGAGGACGCTGAGCCTGGCCATGCCTCCCAGCTGGCCCGGTATTCCGCCGTTGAGTTCGTTGTTCACGAGCGAGAGAACGCGCAAGTCGCTAAGCCCGGCCAGTTCCGGGGGGATCTGACCGTTCAGGTCGTTGTTGCCCAGGTGCAGGGCGCGCAACCGGGGTAGGGCGGCCAGCCGGGCGGGAATCGTCCCTTCCAGGTCGTTGCTGTTCAGGTAAAGCACCAGCACGCAGCCGTCGCCATCGGTGGAGACTCCGAACCACTCGTCCAGAGGGGCTTCATCGCTGAGCCAATTGACGCTGTTGCGCCAGTTGGGGCCATCGGTCGATTCATAGAGCGCGGTAAGCGCTTCGCGATCGCCGACGCAGGCCGCCGGGCCCCCAGGGAGGGTTAAGAGGACGGACCAGGGAGACCATCGGGGATTGCCGTAACGCTGGGCGCTGCTGCCAACGACGAACCAGTAGGATTCGCCGGGCGCCAAACCCGTGACGGTGTGCGAAGTCTGCCCGTTGTTGGCCAAGCTAACCGACGTGAACGCGGCCAGCCAGTCTTCGTCGGCCGCGACGGCGGACTCGAAATCGGCCTTCGAGACCCAGCCGATTCGGTAGTAACCGGCATCCTTAACCGGGCTCCAGTTGACGTTGACTTCACCGGGCTCAGATCCCGGTGCGACCTGCGGCACGGCTCGGGCCGTCGGGGCCTGCTGTGCAGCCACCGTGGCGACTCCGACTGCGAATGTGACCAGGAGGATGGCTGCAATGGCCACCGAGCGCTTTATGCCTTGCGCGGCCGCCCGCGGGATTCGGTGTCCGTCAAATGCGAAGTCCATCAATTGTCCTCTAAGGTGCGGCGTCGAATAACTATAGAGTCGAGTCTGTTCGGCGGCGAACTCGATCGAGCATTTCTGCACGGCGAAACATCGACCATGCATGTGTTTGCAGGCAATCCGGTACGAATACCGGCTCCTGCAATGTTCTGGCTGCGACCCTGACGCTTCCGCGGCGCCGGCCCAGCACGGCGTCTAGCGAGTTTTCCGGCGGACTCGTACTTGACCGGGTATTTGGCAATCCAAAGGGCATCAGCCACGCCGGTTCGCCACTAAGCAGAGCCTGATGCCCAATCAGGAACCGATTAGCCCCTCCTGCGGATGGGTCCAGGGCAGATGGTAGAAGGGCGCGAACTGTGGTGCCGGAGGGATCGGCATGTCCCCGATCGGTACTTCTATGACCACCGGTGCATTGCGTTCCAGGGCTTCAGGGAGCAGCGTTGAAAGTTCCATCGGATCCTTGGCCCGCAGGCCGATTGCCTCGAACGACTCGGCGAACTTGACGAAGTCCGGATTGTGCAGATCGGTCGCGTAGGTACCGCCAAATCCAGTGTCCAGGTCGCGGGCCACGTTCCCGAAGGAGTCGTTCCGAAAGACAACGGCGATCACGTTGATCTCGTGCTGGACGGCGGTGGCGAGTTCAGAGGCGTTGTGCAGAAATCCGCCGTCGCCGACCATGCAGATCACGGGGCGGTCCGGTTTTGCCACCTTCACGCCCAGGGCGGTCGGGTACGAGTAACCGACGTTGAACTGGTAGCCGGAGTCGATGTAGGTCTTGGGGTAATCCGTCTTGTAGTGGGTGCGGGCGTAGTAACCGAACTGGGTGACGTCCCAGACGATGAACGAATCATCCGGGATGCTGTCCTGGATCGCCTCCAGGACCGCGTATTGCGGTTCCTTCAAGCGGATGTCGTAGTAGGCGATCAGATTGCGCGCCGCCGCAACCGCTTCGGCCGGCGATGGCCTATCGCCCGCCCGGTTTTCCTTAAGGTGGGGCAGAATCGCTTCGATGGTCGCCCCGGCGTCGCCGTGCAGCGGGATCGTATTGGACTGGATCCGCATCAATTCGTTCTCGTCGACATTGATGTTTATCAGCGTGGACTCGTTGCCGGCAGGATTGCCCAGCGAGAAGCGCGCACCTATGCCGATCACGACGTCAGAGGATTCCATTACCCCGTGAAGCTGGTTCATCTCCATCCGCTCGCCGCGCGGACTAAAGCAGGAGCCATAGCAAAGCGGGTGACTGTCCGGCATGCATCCCTTGCCGCCACTCGAGGTGATGACCGGGATATTTGTCGCCTCGGCCAAATTGACGAGCGCATCCTCGGCATTTGAGCGGGCGACCCCACCACCGGCGTAAATAACGGGCAGCCGTGATTCGGCGATGATCCGGGCGGCTAACCGCAGCTGCATAGAGCCTGGCACGAGCGGGGTGATCGGCGTCGGGTCGCACAACTCGACATCCTCGCGCTCGACTCCCGCCTCGGGAGGGACCTCGATCAGCACAGGGCGCGGTCGGCCGCTGCGCAATTGCCTGAAGGCTTCATTGACGGTTGAAGGAACATCGCGCGGCCGCATCGCTGATCCCCGCCACTTGGTCACCGTGCGCACCGTATCGGCCTGGTCAACGACCTCGTGTACCGCCCCAATCCCCTTGCCGATCGCCGCGCGGGGTATCTGGCCAGCGATCAGCAGGACGGGTGAGGAGCGGGCGTACGCGGTGGCCAGGCCGGGGGCGGCGTTAAACAGCCCTACGCCGGGCACCACCAGCGCGACACCCGGATCGCCGGAGGCCCGGGCGTAGCCGTCGGCCATGTAGGTGGCGGCCTGCTCGTGGCGAGGCGCAATCATCCGAATCCCGGGCTCGTCGCGCAAGCCGGCAACGATGCCGTACGTCTGGATTCCCGGAATCCCGAAGACGACCTCAACACCCTCTCTGGAGAGGGACTTGGCGAGGGCTTCACCACCGCTTAAATTGACCATTGCTCTGAAAAATGGAATTAGCTACTCGAACCCATTTCGCACTTATTGTGGAGAACTCGGCCAGTTGATTTGGCGTAAGTGGCTCGGTTTTTTCGGATCGCCCAGAACTGCAAACCAAGCGAGGGCGTAGTTTTCTGCGAATTGTCGATCAATTGTCGAATTGTCCGTTTTCCAATCAGGTCGACAAGCGTCCGGCGCTCGCCGTAATTGAGCGTCTGCGGCAGATTCGGGCATTCGGAACTTGTATCAGTACCGCCGATATCGAATCGCTGGCATTTGCCGTGGATTAAGTCTCACCATCGCCTAGACGCCCAGTTCCGGACAGTGATTGACCGGGACGGCTGCAGTTTCGCGGGCCATTCACGCGAGTTTCAATTGGCCAAATCCGACCATGGGAAGCTAAGCGGTGTCGAATTCACTCGTTCCAGTGTTCGATGGCGGCACTTGCGAACTGGTCCAACACGGGAATTGCGCAGGTAGCGATGTCATGCAGGCCTTCCACAAAGTGATCCGTCACTTCGCCTCCCCCGCTCTCGATCTCGGCAAATAATTCCGGAGCCAGTTGGAGCCAATTCGCATGCTTACTTAGCCATTCGTAACTCGGCCACTCACCGTCATCGCTCCTAGTGGTAGGGATTCCGGTGTCGACGAGCGCAGCCTTTAAGTCTTTGCGGATTTGTAACTGTTCTTCGGTCATTTGACCCGCAGACGGCTTGCAGCAAACCCCCCAATACCAGGAACGCGGGCCAAAGCCCCCGCTCTGCAGTTTCACTTCAAACGGCGGCCAATCATCTCGTGCAACCCAAAGGGAATTGGCCCCTCTCTTGTCTCCGCCATAGACGCATTGCACCCGCAGGCCTCTATTGAATTTCGAGCCTTTCCGCTCCATGCACGCTCGGAGTTTGTCGCGCAAGAGCTCCAAGAACTGTTCGCAAATTTCTGCCCGGATGACTTGCCAGGCGTCATGAATTGCGAGGGCGGATTGCAATTGGTTGGGGTTTTGCCGCAGGTAAGTGCGTATCTCGCGAGTTTCCGCATCACTAGACATGGTTGCTTCTCCGAATTTCATTTGGCACAAAGTCTGGAATTGCTGCAGGAATAGATTCAGCCGATCAGGTTCGCATAGTTTTCGGCAGGACGCCAGCCAGGATTCGAGCGAAACGCCGCCGTTTGCATAAGGCATCACCCGAAAGTTGCAGCGCCAACGATCAAGATCTGCCGCCCGAATGCTGAATTCGTCGGGCTCGCGGAAGTCCGGCGGCACGTAGACGAGCAGGAATCGGTTTTTGTAGGTCTTGAATAAATACTCCAAATAGTCGGCGATCTGATTCCGTTGGTCCCCGGCATACGGTTTGTTTTCGAATGCGAGGCAGTACGGCCCATCATCTGTCGGGATGTCCACACTGATGTCGATTCGTCGGGACCTTTCGATTTGGCGTTCGATAACTACACTGATCGAATCGTTGGGCGATTCCTGAATGGCTTCGGATAGATAGCGCGTCTCTGGAATGGCATCTAGCATTGCCCGCAGAAAGAGTTTTCCCTGCCCGTGATCGGCAGTCGGATCCAAGAGGTCGGCGATGATCCTCGACAGGCCCAGCTCATCGGTGCGCAGGTATTTGAAAACATTGAACCTGCGTGCCAGGTGTCGGTCCAGCTCAAGCTCGACTCTGCGGGCAGCGTGGAGGCGGGGAGTCAATTCGGAGAGCAAGTTAACTCGATTGCGTCGCCGAGCCTCAATTGATTCGCCAACGAAATCCAACAATGAATAGACTCCGGTCGCGCCAACCTGGATAGATTCCAAGATTCAGTCGCGCACCCTGCGGGAATCAATTGATCGATTGCCGCACGTTCGAATCATTCGTTTGAATCCATGATCGCCGGCTTGCACGGATAAGCGTCGGCCCGGCCGGAGTCGCCTGATTGGATCACGAAGTCCCTGCGGTCTCGATATAGCTTTGCGCGGTTTAGCACGTAGTTAGTCCCCGCCTCGATCCTGTCCCAGTGAGTCATCAACCAGTACTTGTGGTCACCGATGAACAAGTACGTGTTCTGCATGCTGAAAAAGCGGCACGTTACTCCTTCCCCTGCGCGAAACCGCCCACAAACGGCCGACAAAAGCTCCTGCTGGGCGTCCTGTTCGGTTAACACGTATTCGTGGGGCCACGTGTCTCGATAAGTGACCGCTTCTCTCCAGGGGGCGTTCCGAATCAGCTCCGTCAAATCCGCAGTCACCGGGTTTCTTTCCGCTCAATACCTGCCTGGATCGAATGGGTCCCAATACAGCCGGTCCAAGTTGCGATGGCAATGCTCCGGGAAACGCCGCGAATTAAATCCGCGGGATCCCGGATCCTCGATTTGCAGGCGCAGGGACTGGCCAAAACCGTTCGCCTCCACCTGCTTGGTTGAGCTTTGGTCACTGCTCCACGAAAGGGCAACTGACAGGTGGACGGTCCTGCCGGCCGATGGCGCGACTCGGTTCAATTTGGGTCCGCCGACGTTCACCTTGGAAACGGTCGCAATCAAAATAATACCTGCGCTATACGGGCATGTGGCCGCTGCCATAATGGCGGGGCTCTTTGCCGGTACTACCGGAGTCCGGATTACCACCCCGATAACTCGTCCGCGCGATCGATTGCGGAGTAAGCGGGCCGCGCAACCGGATTTGGAACCAGATCGTGTCCACCCTTTCCTTAAGCGTGGAGGCCCGCGCCCAAGCCTTGTACCTAGGCCGACCATGTCTATTTCAAACATCCAAACAGACTGTTTGTATCCAGTCGTCACGGAATTCAAATCCATCACCGGTGCCAAGCAAGCTTGCGTTTTTGCAGTGCTTGCGGCAGGACCAGCGTGGGTGCTCGTACCGGCCTCAATTACCGGCGGCTGAGCAATCACCCACCAGAAAGCGGTGTTCGAATTGTTGACTCTCAACGGTGTGGCGAGCGCGCCCGATGTGCGTTGGCGCGTGTTGCAGTTCTGCGCGATCGTTGCGGTCGGTCTGCTATTGGGGGCATGTGCAGAAGCCGATCCTGTACCGAATCCGGTTTCGGCGCCTATTCCTCAATCCGGCGTTTTGACTTCCCCGCCTGCTGAACCAGTTTTAGTTGCTCGAAAAGTGCCGACCCAGTCACAGGGTGCCGAGGAGGCGGCGCGGCAACGCGCTGAGTTTTTCGATCAGGAGCAGTTGCGCGCGGAAGAAGCCGAACGGGCCGCCGACATCCGCCGTCACCAGGCCGCGGAGGAGCGGCATGAACGAATCCTAAGAGAAATCGCCCGTCGAGCCGCCCAGAACCGCGCCGCCATCGCCGAGGAGCAGTACAGGCAGGACGCCCGCCGGGAAATCGTCAACGCCGCCTGCGAGCAAGCGCGAATAGCTGAAATCGCCGCCGACTATCGCGGCGAGCGACCAAGCGGCTCAACCCGCAACTTGCTGGCGGCGTGCGACCTTCCTTCCGCCGGCGACCGGTGGGAGCAGGTGGTGGCAATCTGGCCGGCAGCTCGATCAGATTGGGAGGCCCTCGCCGATGCGGAATCCGCATCCTGGGCTGAAGCCGAACGGATTGAAGCCGAACTCCGACGCGCCGAAGCGGTGCGCGAGAGAAAAGCCGAGATTGAAGCGCAGATCCTCGACGACCAACTCGCACTCGAAGGTTTACACCAGGATCAACCGGCAGATATCGGATGGTGGGAAAAGGTGACGTCGGCGTTGCCGGCTCCGCTGATTCAGCTGGTGCAGCAGTCGGTCGCCAAGTTGAACGCGGTGCCCGCAGAAATAGGATTACGCGCAGCGTACGTGAATCAGCGAGCCCAGTCAGGAGCGGTGACGGGGCTGGCGTTGGCCGAGAAAATGCCGCATGGTGTTCGGGCCGCCGGCGAGGACGCCATGATCAAATTCTCCAGATCCCGCCACGTCAGTCACATTAAATCGGTCAGCAACAACCCAGCCCTTGCGGCTGCCTCGCGCAATCTGATTTGGGAAAAATCCAAATGGAACCTTGCCCGTGGCGCGAGAAACATCAGCACGGTCGAATTGCTCCGGGCCAATGCCCACAACGCCGGCGCGGCGATAAAAGTGGCCGGACCGGGAATTTTGGTCCACACTGCTCAAGGATGCGTGATTGGCGCGGTAATGGAACTGCCGGCGGCGGCGGCCGAGCAACGGCGCGACGTTTTGGACGGCGCAAAAACGACTGAGGAAGCGGCCCTGGACGCCGCCAAATCAGTCGCCGCCACCGGATTAGCCGGGTGTGTGCTGACAGCCGCGGCTACCGGCGCAACTAGCGCGGGAGTCCTTTCGCTAAGCGCACCGATCCTGATTCCGATCGTGGCTGTCGGAGGGTCCGTGTACGTTCTGACTACGAGTAAACGAATCTGGGATTCGCTTTCCGAAGAGGAGCAAGCGGCCGTTCTGGGTCAATTGGACGTGTCGCGCGAGGTGGTCCGAAATCTGACCGATTCGACCTGGGCTGCTGCTCAGGATGGCGGTTCGGTCGTGGCTGCGGCCATTCGGGAGACTGCCGACGCTGCTGGCTGGTGGGACCAGACCGATCGCGCTGGAGATGATTCTCCGGATGGGAATTGATGTCCAGGAAAGTCAATTCCAGGATTGAGCAGTGTTTTGATTCAAGTCGGCCATTCATATCGGTATCGCTCGACGGTGGTGAATCGGTGATTCTTGCGGAGCTTGGGTCGGGAGACAGAACCAGCACTGCGGACGCGGCGAATTGATGAGTTTGGCGATGCGATCAGGCGAAAAGGAACATTTTGGATTTGCGGGCCTTCTGCAGCATGTTCAGACGTTTGAGGAAGCACGGCGCAGCGATCAGGTCAGATTTTTCGCAGAGCTTACGCCGCTACTGGAAGAGTCCAAAAGGGTTGAGCGGCACCTCGACCGGGAATCGGCCCGCCGATTCAACGTGTTCAAATATGTGCGCACCGACGAACTTGGCCTTTCGCAAATAATCGCCGAACTTCTAGACCCGTCCGCTGAACACGGCCAAGGCCATACCCTGCTGGTGAAAATGCTCGAGGCCATGCCGGAAACGCGCCATTTAGCCAGCAACATCGCAGCTACCGACGCGAATCCGGTCCGGGTGACGACTGAACGACCAACTTCGGACGGTCGGCGCATCGACGTGAGCGTTGAAATCCCGACCGCGTCCGGTCGCTTCTGCCTCGCATTCGAGAACAAACCATACGCCGGCGACCAACCGTGCCAGATCCCGAGCTATTTGAGTTTTCTCAATCAGCAGGGTTACGAGGACGGATTCCTGCTAGTGTGGGTTCCGCCCACGCCGAGAGAACCTTCCGAATGGGGCTTCCCGACAGAAAAGCGAGCCAAATGGGAGGGGAGATTCCGGGTGGTGCCATACTTCGGCGGCGACTATTCGCTAGAGGACTGGTTTCGATCCTGCCGCCGGGCCACCAACGCGCAGCGGTTGAAGTGGTTTCTGCGACAGGCCCAGGAATTCTGCCGTCAGCAATTTGGAGCGCCGAACTTGAATACCGACGCTGAAACGCTCGTAATACGCCAGTATCTGCTAGAGAACCCGAATCTGTTGCAGGCCGCCTACGCAGTGCATGAGGCCTAGCCGACGATTCTGGACGAGACATGCGAGGGTTTCTTGCGCCATCTGCGCGAGAAAGTCAAAGTTCTCTTGGGTAATGAGTTTTCAGATTGCGCCGATCGCTTAAAGGTCAGGTACGAATACGGGGGCACAAAGCCAAGCTCAAACTTCCTGTTTGTCAGCTTCAAGGACCGGCCACCGTACGAAATCGGAATTCAGTCGCAGGATAAAGGGCCGAACAATTGGATTTGGGGCGTTCGCGCGCCGCAGCCATATCCAGAAATGTCCGCTTCAGAACAGGAGATTTGTGACCGGTTCGGGCAAGACCTTAAGTAAAATGGTCTCGGGCTGGGGATTGTGAAGGATCCCCCTTGGATTTGGCCGCAGTACGAATACATTCCGCGGTACAGGCACTGGGCGCCGCTCGTTCGAAATCTGCATGAGGAAATCAAGGAAGGTGGCGGACCGGTTACTGAATTCTTCATCGACAAACTTTTCGATATCGCCGCGGTCGCAATCCCAGCCATCGACCGGATCGGTTCGGGCCATCAAGCCGAATCGGAACGCTGAACATCCTCGCAAACCAACTCAGGGCGCACAATGGACAACCTGAGATTTGTGGCGTCGGCTTCCTTCAACCGGCTCGTTGAATCGGCGACACTCTCCGGGTTGCGTTCGAGCGGTCAAAGGACAGGGGGGGGTTGCGGCCAGCCAAACCCAGCCACAATTCTTCTCCGCCCGCCAATCGAAGCACAAGACGGAAATTCGGACCCGGATTAACGACCGCGCTGCAATGGTCGGTCGAAAACGCGAAATACCCGCGCAAGCAAAGTCCATCGATCCGGCAAGCGATTGCTCTTGGCCCCTGTTTTCAGGCGGTCGCTCGGTTACGAACACCGCGAATTGATTGACGCGGTAATTGACAGGCAACCGCTCAAACCGCATTCGAAGTAACGGTCGTGCCAGGCAAACGGCCGCTTTGTCCAGATTTAATTTGCTAATCGGGTTACATCGCACGCCTTGAATTCGACTATCAGCTGGATAGATTCCAGTCCGCGTGAGCGCGAATTGGCGCTTGCCCTTGCGTCGGCGCTCGATCAGCCCTCAACGCTAGACGATCTTGGAATCGGCACAATTCGTGATGCCCTCGCCGACGCATTTTTCCCCGGCACCACCACGCTCCAGACTCGCGCCCGGTACTTCTTGTTCGTTCCTTGGATTCTGCAAATGGCCGAGCGAGGGCGATCCAAAGATCGCCAACGCCGCGAGCGCGACCTGCAATTTCAACTCTGCAGGGAATTGCTGGCTTCCGAAGGGCCCGGGACCGGAGTCATCGGGCGCGTGGCCGGATCGGAGCTCAAGCGCTGGCCAGCATCGATTTACTGGAGGGGCTTGGGCAAATGGGGAATACGCCGCGATCCCGGCTGGACTGAGCCGGTGTTGCCGACCCGCCAAAGATCAATCGATTCGCATCTTGAATCGCTAGCTGAATCCGAAGAGGGGATTGAAGCTGGCCCGGCACAGCGGCGTTGGGCGGAACTGCCCTTGCCGCCACGAGATTTCCCAGAGCGAGCGACCTTTGTCATGCCGCCGGAGGAGTGCGATTTTTTGCGGGAACAGATTGGACGATCAAATCGGGACTCGCTTCTAGCGCACGTTCTCGAATTCGGCGACGTTCAGTCGATCGATGACGCCCGGTTCGCGTGGGAATGCCCGGCGGCTTTGTCCGCTTCGGAAACAACTCGCCAACTTCTCCAAGATGGCTCTCGCATAAGCCTCGCCCACCAGGGCGCCGCGATCTTCTACAACTTGATGCTGGCCCAAGCTAATGATGATGAAAAAGAACTCGCGGACTTCGAGCAACGGCTTGGCGACTGGTCCGAATCCATGGAGCGGGCCCGCGAAGACATTTGCGCCTGGGATCGTGATGGCACTTGGTTCCGATTACGAAACGCAAATCCGAGGTTGCGTCGCAGGACCTTTGACTTTGTCGAACAGTGGCTAAAAGTCGCCACCGACTCCCTGAGATTTGAATCACTTGACCGTGGGCGGGCCCGCGTCCTGTTGCGAGAACGCGAACTGTCGCTAAAGGGCGGTCGTGCCCGGCTCACCTACGCCGATGCGCGGCGCCGCAAGCGCGGCTACTCGGCTTGGGGCCGGATGGACTTTCGTTGGGGTTCGGCGAAGCGGATCATCGTGGACATCCTCTCACCGAGCGCGAACGGGCATGCTTGAACCCGACAACCGCCGCCTGCTAATGGATAGCTTGGCCCCACCTCAAAGCTACGAATTCGACCGCGCGGTCGCGACTACTTTCACGCTCGACCTAACCACGCTGTTGGCGGTCCCGCTGGCCTTTACGTTTGACCGCGCCGAGGACCAAGAGGGCTTGATGGCAACCGATCCTCTGGCGCTGCTGGAATGCGCCCGCCGCCACGCCGAAAGAATCGCAGTCTTCTGCCATGGCGGCTACGTCTCGACGCCGCGGCCTGGCCAGACCGCGTTGGCGTTTCTCGAGAATTCGGTGATTAGCGCATTTCCGCCCGCCGATGGCAGCGGCGCCACATTCCATCCCAAAGTTTGGTTGTTGCGATACGTGGCCAAGGACGGGCCGGTTCGTTATCGTCTCGTTTGCACGTCCCGCAATCTGACGTTTGACCGATCCTGGGACGCGTCGCTAATCCTTGACGGCGAAATCACCAAGGCCGCAAACGGCGGCGTTCGCCTCAATCAGCCGCTGACTGAATTCGCCGCCGCGCTAACGGATCTGGCCGTTGGGCCGGTCCCCGACTTCCACCGTCAATCGATCGACCTCTTCGCCGCCGAATTGCCCCGGGTCTCGTTCCAGGCACCGCCGGGTCTGGAACTGTGCCGGTTCCTCGCATTCGGTTTGGGTACCGCAAATCCGATTTTCCCGGGCCTCGAAAATCGACCTTTGCTCGTTATTTCGCCTTTCGTCGACGGCTGGTTCCTGAATCGCCTGGCCCGACGGCGGCCGCGGACCGTGCTGATCAGCCGGCGCGAAGAGTTGCTGCGGATTGAGCCAAATCTGTTGCAGGGGATCGACGAGGTATACGAGTTCCGATCAAGCCTCGATCCGGAGCCTGAGGACCTCGACATTGCCCTTCCGCCGCTGACAGGGCTGCACGCCAAGGTCTACGTGATCGACGATGGGTGGGACGCGCGTGTGTGCATAGGTTCGGCAAATTCAACCAGGGCCGCGACCGGCAACCCGCCGCGCAACGTCGAGTTCATGGTCGAGCTTTCGGGCAAGAAGGCGCGGTTCGGGATGGACGCCCTGCTCGCGAAGCGGCCAGTAGACAGCGGGTTTGCCAATTTCCGCGATCTGATTACCACCTTTGTGCCAGACGGGCCAATTCCCGAAACCGATGGCGATAACTCCTTGGAACGAGCCTTAGATGAAGCCGCCGAAATCGTCGCCCGGGCCGACCTGAGTGCCAGCGTCGAAGGAACGGAAGACGGTGCTTTCACGTTGCGGATCCAAGTCCAATGCCCGCTCAAATTCGACCGCTGGATCAAGTGGGTCAAATGTCGTCCGGCGACGCTGCACCCGAATCGGGCCGATTACCTTGAAGACGGCGTCAAATTTGAAGACCTGCGGCTGGAAGATGTCTCGGGATTCCTCTCGGTCGAGGTAAGCGCTGATTGTGGTGGCGGGGACAAGTTCCGCAGGTTCGCGCGACCGATCCCCGTAGCCGGAATGCCCGCGGATCGACTGCAGCGCCTGATAGCGGGCACTCTCGAGAACCGTCAACGTCTCATGCAGCTACTGTGGTTGTTGCTAACGCCGGATGGCGAGGTCAACTACGGTGATTTCACCGGCATCAGGGGCGGGGCAGAACACCCGGCCCAGGTGTGGGGGACGGCGTTTTCGGGCTTGTTGGAGGGGGCGCTGGAAACGCTGGCCGATCGACCCGAACGCCTGGATCACGTGGATCGACTGCTACGCGAATTGCGTTCCACTGAATTCGGAGCCGGCCTCGTGGGCGATGATTTTGCCGATGCCTGGGAATCGGTAATGACGGTACGTAAGCAGCTCGCTTGAGTATTAGCGATTCCATGGGGTATCGATCGGCGGCACTGGCCCGGTTAAAGCCGTTTCAGTTGCGATCGGCCGAGCACGCTTTCAACCGACTCTATTCGTCCGGCGACGGAAGCGACCGTTTCCTAATCGCGGACGAGGTCGGTTTGGGAAAGACCCTAGTCGCCAGCGCCGTGACCGCGATGGCGATTGACCACCTTCAAGCGCAGGGTACTCCCCGCATTGACGTTATTTACATCTGCGCCAACCAGGCGATCGCACGCCAAAATATCGACCGAATCAAGAATCTCCTCGGCGTTGAAACCAGGGCTTTGGCACGGCGCATCACTCTGCTGCCACACAGCCTCAAATCGCTAGACGCCCGCGTGAATCTGATCGCCTTCACGCCGGCTACTTCATTCGGTAGCGCAAGTCCGGAGGGCGTGGTCGAGGAACGAGTGATCCTTTACCGGATGCTGGAACGAGTCTGGGGCGGAATCGAGCCCGGAGCGGGTGACGTCTTTCGTGGTTCCCTGGCCTCGGCCGAACGATTTCACGAGTACAACCGCTGGATCGAACGCCGGGACTTCGAACCCGGGCTTTTCGACCGCTTCGCCGGATCAGTTGGCGGCCGCGAAGGAAAACTGTACCGCCGATTTCTCGATGTCCGCAATCAGTTGACACTGGATCCTGGCACCGATGCAGTTATGGCGCGCCGTGCATTGATTGCCGAATTGCGACTCCGCTTAGCTCACGCCTGCTTGGACGCTTTGGAGCCGGATTTGGTGATCCTCGACGAGTTCCAGCGGTTCCGCCATTTACTCGACGAGGGGACCGCAAGCGGCGAACTTGCTGCTCGTCTCTTTGAGTACGAGGATCCGCACACGCGTACCCGAACGCTGTTGCTGTCGGCAACCCCTTACAAGATGTACACGATTACCGGCGAGCCTGGCGAGAACCACTACCACGATTTCCTCGGAACCGTCAAGTTTCTGGAAGGTTCAAAGAGGGAAGAAATTCCGCTGGAAGACCAGCTTCGGCAGTTCCGGATGATGCTGCCGCGCGCGGTCAGCCCCGACGGCGAGAACTCCACCGGTGAATTGCGGAATCTCCGCAGTCGAATAGAAACGCGCCTGCGGAAAGTGATGACGCGGACTGAGCGTCGCGGCGGCGGTGGCGGGAGCGATCCGATGTTGGAGGTCGTGCCGGCGGCGGCCACTCTAAGCCCGGGCGACATCAAATCGTTTCTGAGTGCGCGCGATCTGGCCCGGGCCGTAAATGCCCCGGCGGTCATGGAGTACTGGAAGTCTTCGCCGTACCTGCTCACATTCATGGATCAGTACCGCTTAGCACAAAAAGTTCGAGCTCGAGTCGACAGTAATCCCAGCGGTCCGACTGCAGCCCTAGTCCGAGCCGGCGCCGACCTGCAGATCCCCCGCAGTCGGATTAGGTCCCGGCGAAATTTGCAACCAGGCAACGGCCGCATGCGCGCGCTATTTGATTTGATGCAAGAAAGTGGCTTGCAGCGCGCCCTTTGGCTTCCCCCGTCACTTTGCAGCTATCGACTCGGGCGAGATTTCGAGCGCGCCCGCAAGGCGTCAAAGTTGCTTGTCTTTTCGTCCTGGAAGATGGCGCCGCGGGCTATCTCCGTTTTGACCAGCTACGATGCCGAACGCCGCTATATCCGCAGCCCCAAAGAAGCCGAAGCATTCAAGAGCGACCGTTTGGCAATCAAGGCAACCGCATATTCGCTAATGACCCTAGTGGCACCGTCACACACCCTTGCCGAAGCTGGCGATTCACTGAGGCATCGCGCCCGCAATGGTCCGGAACTGCTGCGCGCGACTGCAAAAAGGTTGCGGTCAAAGGTCGATGCCGTCACCGCCCGCGTATCCGGCGATGGCACCCGCCAAGCGACCCTCTGGTATGCGGTTGCCCCCTTTCTGCTCGACTCCTTGAGCGGTTCGGACTTGGAATGGATCGAGGGGCCTCCGGCCGGAAGCGGTGAACGGATGTCGTCGGCTTGGCCGCGGCTGGTCGCTCGCATTCGGGATTGCGTAGCGAACCCCAGCGCCATGGGCCCACCGCCCGCCGATTTGCTCGACGTGCTGGCGGCGATGGCGGTCGGGTCGCCGGCCAATTGCGCGCTGCGTTCCCTTTCACGCATTACTGGCCGCCACCTTTCCGATCATTCGCTCAAGCGCTCGGCGATGGTCGCCGGCTGGGCCTTTAGAGCGCTGTTCCGCACGCCCACCTCGGAAGGATTGCTGCAGTCGGCGTACAAGCCCAAGATTGCGGGCGGAAGTCGACCATATTGGCGCAGAGCGCTTTCATACGCCATCGAAGGCGGTTTGACCGATGTTCTCGACGAATACTTTTTCGTACTTCGCGAAGGGGCCGGATTCGACTTGGGGCCTGATCAATTGGTCGAGGCGCTGGGCAAGACTGCTCATCTTCCCGTTCGCGGGCTCGCGACTCACCATTGGGCGAGAAACCGCGGTGGCGTCCGGCACGAATCACGAAACATGCGCCAGCACATAGCCCGCAGGTTCGGCGCCGACGCGCAATTCCTAGATGCCAGCGAACACCCTGATTCGATTCGGGCGGCATTCAATTCGCCTTTCTGGCCATTTGTTCTCAGCTCGACTTCGATCGGCCAGGAAGGTCTTGATTTCCACTGGTATTGCCACTCGATCATGCACTGGAATCTACCGCCCAATCCGGTCGACCTTGAACAGCGCGAAGGCAGGGTGCATAGGTACCACGGACACGCCATTAGAAAGAACATCTCCAGCGTCGTCGGCGAACGCGCTTTGGCCCACGCATCTGCAAAGTGCCTCGCCGGGCGGCCGTGCAACCCGTGGGAATCTGCATATCGATTGGCCGACGAGGAGTTTGGCTCCGATGGGGGGTTGAGGCCGCATTGGGTATTTGAAGCCGGTGGCGCCCGAATCAGGCGGTACGCACCTGTCCTCCCTCTGTCGCGCGACGAGAGCCGGATGGAGGATTTGCGCCGTTCACTGGCAATCTATCGGATGGTGTTTGGCCAGCCGCGGCAACAGGACCTGGTAGAGTTCTTTCTTCGTGAAGTCCCAATTCGAAACCAATCGGGATTGCTTAAAGAACTTGCCATTGACTTGAGTCCGCCTGATTGACGTGAACATGTAGCCTTCGACCGGGGACCTGCCAGAAGACAAACCCCGAGCAAGACTCAACCAGTTTCAGCCGAACCTCACGCCTAGCTCCGCCGACGTCGCAATACTTTGGATCTGGCCGGCGGCGATCCCGGAATCCTCCAGCGCCATGCGCGCCTTCACATGCACCGTGCCGGCGGTCAAATCAGCCACGCAAGGCCCGCTCCGGACAGGCAGGAATAGGGCGGGTCCGGCTCATTGATTCGGGCCGCTTCCAGCACAGGCTTTCCGGGAGGTAACGTGAATTCCCCGCGTCGCCCGTTGACAGTTATGCAGATCCGGCTGCGAATCCCCGCGCGCTGTCGTCGGATTCGGTGGCGCCGCCGTAACTTTCTCTGTGAATGCGGTCGGCCGGCACATCCAGATTCATGAGCGCCGATTTGACGGTGCGCTATGGTCTCGCGGGCCAGGCAGCCCCGTAGACTGTCGCGAAATCGAACACAGCACCGGGCTCGACACAGTCGGGAATTGAAGCAGGGAGGGGCGATGTCGCGAATAGTCGAAGTGCGGCCATTCATGGTCAATTTCGAACAGGGTACCGGCGGCGTCGGCAACATGCTGATCGTGCGGATCCGCACGGATGACGGACTCGAGGGGTTCGGCGAAGGCTCCCTCCCGCACAAGACGCGGGCCGTCGCCGGCGCCGTCGAGGACTTTGCCGAGTACCTGATCGGACAGGACGACACCCTGATCGAGCGCCATTGGCAGGTGCTCTACCGCAACAGCTTCCAGCGTGGCGGCGTGATCCTGATGACCGCCCAGAGCGCTATCGACCAGGCGCTGTGGGACATCGCCGGGAAGCGGCTCGGATTGCCGGTCTGGCGCCTCATGGGCGGCGCGGTCCGCGATCGCATCCTGCTCTACACCCACCCGGGCGGCGCCAGCCGCGACGAGATTGTCGACCGCACGCACCAGCGAATCGAGGAAGGCTACCGCGCCTTCAAGACCGGGATTCCGGGGACGGCGGAGTGGATCAGCGACCGCAAGAAGGTGCGGGAAACCTACGAGAACGTTGCCGCCATCCGTGAGGCCGTGGGCGACGACATGAAGATCATGGTCGACGCGCACGGCAAGCAGACGCCTACCGTGGCGATCGCGATGGCTAACGCCCTCGAAGAGCTGGACTTGCTCTTCTTTGAGGAACCGGTGCCACCTCGTAATGTCGACGCGTTGCTGCTGGTTGCGGCGGCAACGAATGTGCCGCTCGCCACGGGCGAGCGGTTGTACAGCCGCTGGGACTTCCGCAAAACGATCGAGTCGCAGGCCGTCGCAGTGCTACAGCCGGACGTCGGCCACGCGGGCGGCATTTCCGAGACGCGCCGCATCGCGGCGGCGGCGGAAACGTACTTCATGGGCATCGCCCCGCATAACCCTCGAGGGCCGGGCGTGACGCTGGCAAGCCTGCACATCGCCGCCTGCACGCCAAACTTCATCATCCAGGAGAGCATGATCCCAATCGGCGGCGATGAACTGTGGGACGAGATGTTGGTTGAGCCGCTAGTCCTCAAGGATGGTTACGTCGATCTGCCGCAGGCGCCGGGCATCGGCATCCAGTTCGACGAGTCGATCGCAGAACGATTCCCGTTCCGGGGCCGCGACACGAGTCACCCGGTGCTCGCCGACGGCAGCGTCGGCGACTGGTAGGAGGGCAGTTCCATGCTTGGTCCCGATGCAAGCGTGCTGATCTTCGGCGCGCACGCCGCCGACTACTGCTTCCGCGCCGGCGGCACGGCGATCCGTTATCTCCAGGCCGGCGCTCGCGTGAAGGTTGTGAGCGCCACCTTCGGGGAGCGCGGCGAGTCCGCGCCTCGCTGGAAAGAGCCGGGCGCGACCGTCGAGTCCGTAAAGGCGATCCGGCGCTCCGAGGCCGAAGCGGCCGCGCGCACGCTGGGAGTGGAGATCGAGTTTCTCGACCTTGACGACAACCCGCTGGTTATCGATCAGGAGCGGATGCAGCTTTACGTCGATCAGATCCGCGACTTCCAGCCCGAGATCATCCTTACGCACTGGACCAATGAGCCGACTAACCGCGATCACCAGACCGTCGCCGAGACTGTGATCCACGCTACCGGACTGGCCCGGTCGCAGGCGACGATGGCCCGCGAGGCGCTTCCGCGCGCGAAGATCTTCCACTTCGAGCCTGACATCCTTAGCCAGCCGGTCCTCGGCTACGTGCCGGACACCTACATCGACATCAGTTCGGTGATCGAGCAAAAGCACGAGGCGTTGCGGTGCTTCCAGGTGTCGCAGCCGGGCCTGCACGATCGTTGGCCGCCTCACACAGAGGCGCGCGGCGTCGAAGCTTCCGGCATCGGGGGGCTAGCAGGCTGCAAACACGCCGAGTCTTTCCGGCGTTTCCAACCATACGCAGGCGACTACTTCGTCTAAGAAAGTTGACTGCGGCCGCACCTCAAGGTGCAGCTCGGATCAGCCGTCTCCGGCCTTGCCGAGCTTGAACACGATTAGGACCTTGTTTGGGACGCTTTCGATCGTCAGGTTGAGAGCTTTGGACGTACGGGTAGCCGGACCGCCTACGTCAGCTCGGTACGCCAGCTGTGTTGTGGGCAGTAGCCGAGGAACCGCTTCGCTTTAGCGCTGCTGATCGGACCTTCGGTGCCCGTCAGGCCGGCGCAAACAGCTTCACTGCCAGGGAATCGGCGCGGGAAAGCGACGGCTAGCGGCTCCCGGCTCATCGTGTCGTCGGCGGTGATGAAGAAGCGGTCGTGCTCGATCTCCGTATCGTCGAGGGCGGCCCGTACGGCACGCGCGAAGTCGCGCGCGTCGACGTAGGTGGGCATGCTGCCGGCGTTCTCGAGCATCCTCGGCACGCGCTCGGCGTAGTCTTCGGGGACAACGACGTTTGTCGGCCGTAACACGATGGTGCGAATGCCCGTCCGACGAGTCGCCGCCTCGAGGATCTCTTCGCCGAGCCACTTGGAAAGGCCGTAGGCATCCTGTGGGCGCAGCGGGTGCTCCTCGTCCATCGGCATGTAGTCCGGGACCATTTCGCGGAACCGGAAGGCGAAGCCGAGCGCCGATCCGCTGCTGCTGTAGATAACCTTCCGCGCACCCTGGCGGATAGCCGCCTCCACGATGTTGAAAGTGGTGACCATGTTGTTGGCGAAGATGTCCTCCGGCTCGCGCCCGATTGGCGAGGGGAACGCAGCGAGGTGCACGATCGCCTCGGCGCCCTCCGCCACACGCGCTACCGCATTGACGTCCGCGAGGTCGGCCTGCTCGTAGCGCACGCCCGGCCACACTGCACCCGGCGGCGTCTCTTCGAGGCCCGCGACGAGGACCTCGTGGTCGCTCCGCAACTCCTCAACGACCCAGCGTCCGAGGCGACCGCCACCGCCGGTGATGAGGAGTCTCATCGCGTGCTCAACGATCGGATTGGAAGCGGTTCTTTCCGGTCTCTGCCCAGTCGAGGAATCGGAATTCTTACGCCCTCCTCAAGACTGAGGTCCTCGGCGACCACAGTGTCGAGATCAATCTACTTGCGGCGGATGAAGTCGCGGCTTTCAAATCCGTGCTCGGGTAGGTTGGCCAAAAGGGCAGCACCATGATCTTGGGTCATCGATGGATTTTCAATTTTGAGGGTTTGGACGCGATAAATGGGTACAGACTCGAAGAGAATTCACGCGGACATTTCCCAACTGCGCTGTTTCCGCAATCAGTGTGAAGCGACGGAATCTCGCCTGTACTCTGGAGCCCAACGCACTACGTCCAATCAATGATTTCATCGTCGCCGACAGGATAGGAGATTTGGCAAGCGGCGATTTTATGGTCCGCGCAACTCAGGTGTCAGTGTTCAATCTGATGTGCTCGCTCCCCCTCGATCCCGCCTCCCGGACTTGTGATTACCGTTGCACCCCGGCCTTATTGAGTTGCGCGCCCAGGCGTCGGCGACGCCGATCCATCCGAGTAGACCAGATTTGCAGGGTTGCAATTGAGAACCACGAGCTCGAACTCGGCAGTTTCGGTGACCCGGTACGGTGCCGGCTGGAAACGAGCTTCAGACGGGCCACTAGCTACCTATCAAATCTGGGCGCATCACCTAGTGCCGGTACCGTTCCTAATCCGCGTCAAGTAAGCGAACGCCTTGATCGCCGCATTCAAAGATCCTGGCGATCGCCACGAACATACAGACTTGGCTCTTGACTATCGAGACCGCGACGTTTACAGCCCCTGGCAACTCCAGAAAGATCGTTGGCCAAAAACCAACGCCGGGCCAATAGAGCAACAAAGTCAAGTGTGGGCCTAGCTTCAGCCGTCGCCATCGTCAATCGAATCTGCTGTTGTAAATCTGCGGCGCGGAAATCCGCGATACTCACATCGCAGGTACTTGATTCGACCAAGATTCTGAATTCGGAAAATGGAAATTGCAATGTCACAGCAACGAAAAGTTGAAATCAACTTCGTCGGCAACTGGCCGCGACTACAACGCGATCTGAAGGCGCTGGCCGAGAGCTACCGCGAGCCAGTGGGACAAGCAATGGGCGAACCGATCCTGAGCGATGCCCGCTTGGCTGATGTTTGCGAACTGCTGATTGCACTGGTCAGCGGTGATCCAGATTGGCCAGCTTTGAGGGATGTGGCTGACAAAGCACGCAAGGACATGGAATCGATTAGGGTAGGGCGGGAGAGCGGTTACTGGCAAGAGGATTGACCGTTCGCTCGGATCACTTGCCCTGCCGCTAAAAGGTCCAGCCCGTTTTTATCTGCAGGGCCATGCCCGCGTTCGATCCGCTACTTGAAGACTTGTTGCGGCTCGCCAAATACCGCGTTGGCAAACACGTCCTGAGCGTTGATCGCAAAGTTGCCTAAGCCTCCAGGCTGGCGCCGCCAATGCCCACCTCTCGGCCGGTATATTGAGCGCGGTTCGGCACACCGACGACCTCGTTGGCCGGCACTCCGGCGAATGTCCAAAGCACGGGTCGAATCTAACCACGTCGAAACGCAACGTGTCCGGCGGCCATGCTGGCGCAATATTCCGGACGGAGGGAGGTCGCGTCCCGGCAGACCGCAGCTCGCTTGGTGCTAGCAAGGATTTCGACGCGATCGCTCGGCGCACCGGCATAGGGAGGGGACGGGGCGGGAGATCCCGATGGAGTTGCCTGCGGTCGAGGTTGCGGCAGTGCGGGCCCATGGCGGGGTATTCCGTCTCGCAAAGGCCAGTCACCGAACCCGCGTATGCGGATTAGGACGCGCCGCAGTGCTGCGCCCCGCTCTGACTTACGAGACGCTGGCCGATTCCAATCACGGCGAGTCTCATTCGTTTGAGTTTTTTACCTCGCGTACAGATGCGACCTCGATGTCCATTGGACCTCGCCAAAGCAAATATTCTTTATCGCATCCGAACCCTGCCGGGCCGTCTGATCCGGAGGGTCGTTGCTCAACAGTCCATTAATTGCTTACGGTATTGCCAGTACATCACCTCCTTGAATCTTGGCGAGTGGGGTCTGGGTACGGCAGGCCGGACTATTTTGGATCCTTTTTTCAAGGTACCGGTATCAAGCTTGGACCGCCGCGCCCGACTCCCAGACCCCGCTGCGTGCGACCGCAATTGACGATTCCGACCCCGTTTACTCCTCCCTTTTGGCGGCGTTGATTCAGGATTCGATCACTTGCAGCAAGCCATCTGGTTTTGTGGCACCGCGGGCCTCGACCTTGCCCCGCAAAAAACCATCTCCATTCAACCGTCGTATGCGGGCTCGTTAGTAGGACATGCCGCGGCGCGGCCGCGACACCGAATGCGGGGGTTGTTCGCACTTGCACGGGAATCATCCGGTTGGATTTGACGCCGAAACAAGCTGTCCTGCTCCGCACGTAGCCCAAATACAAGGCGGGCAGAGTTGTCTGGATTGCGGACGCTATTCAATTTGGCACCGGTAAGCGGCCTTCTGCAACTCCGTTCACCGAGTAGATCTAACAGACTGCGGCCAAGAACGTTGCACCGAAAAGGTACAGCATGATTCGGCAAATCTTGATGTGCCATGAGCGCCAGGATCTGACCGTCGCGTATGACGCGCCAACCCAGAGTATGAACGTTTTCGGGTGCCCCAAGGATTCTGACTTTGGCGCACAGTCAACGGCTTGCCAAATCCAGATGAGTCGCTACGAGTCTCAAGCGCGCCTTCGAATCTCGTCGGGTGGATGTTCGCGTCCAACAATTATCAGAACCTACTGGTTGAGCGGAGACTAATCCGTATACTCATGCACGCTTTTGGGAGGGTTAATCGACTCGCATTTGATCGACCTCGCGTCGATCTGAGGAGCAAGTTACCAAACGGCTCTGGACGAAACCCTTGCACAATTCGTCATCGAATTGGGAATCGGTACCCTGGGGCCGAACAAACCTCGAATCCGGGAATACCAGCAGACTAGTCAGCGGTTGGAGCCTTGAACCCAGCAATCGAACAGCTTGTCTGGTCGGAATAGTACAACCCCGCCTTGCCTGATCGGGAATCCGGGACCAGCATAAATAGGCGGTCCGAATCCGGCCTAAGCCTTGCCAGGTTGATCATTAGCTTCCTGAGCGCCGCGTCGGCAATGGTGATGGGCAGGGGTTATCGAGAGTTGGCAGATTGGGCGTTGAGCGACATTGACGGTTGGCAATATGTTGACCCCCTATTGGGAATCGTCGTCTTGACGGCCGCAGTTGCCGTAAGCTTGATGCTCATATTGACTGAGGTGTGGGCAATCTTCGAAGAATCCTTTACCAACATGTGTTTGACCAGGTGGGAAAATCAAAAAATTCGAGACAGGGAGCGGCCGAATCAATGAACGAACCCCAGCGAATCACGCCCAACCCTCCCTTGGGATTGCGCCACATGGGCTTGGCTACAGTAATCGGGGTTTTTTGCGCGGTGGTGTATTACTTGACATCGGACCACCCCGAGGGCGCAGCTATCGCGTTTGGAATCTCAGTTGCGATCGGGTATTGGATTGGCTACCCGGTCGGTCGCGTTGCTCACGCCCCATTCATTTGGTCACTGTGGAAAATGGTCTCCAGCATTTCGCGCCGGCTGGAGTCAGTCAGCGGAAGGCCTTTGAGCACCACCCAGCCTCCAAGATCATGGGCAGGAAACATAACTGCATGGGCTTTGCCCATCCACGAAGTCGCACTAGTGGCGGCTACTTGTATGTTGTTTATCAATGTCCTGCTGGCCATTACTGGAGTAGAAACTCCGCTGCTGCACTGGAGCAATGTTGCATCGCTGGCATTTTTGTCACTGACTGCCTACTTGGTTGTGGTGGGCGTTCTGATCTGGATTCGGGCAAGGATTGAAACAATCGCGCTCCAAGCTTTGCTCCGAAATATGCGCAACCCCTTTTTGAACCGCTTTAACGACTGGTTGATGGACTCAGCCTAGGACCTCCGGAATCTGTCCTCTGCTGGTCAGATTCCGTTTAGTCAACTTTCGGGTCCAATTCTTCCGGGTCTGCAATCGCATCCGAATCCCTTGCCCAATTCGCCGTCCAGCCGCGGATTCAGTAGGGTATCGACTTTGGTACCTTTTGCCTATGTAGTCGAAGGCCCTCATAGTAGCTGCGTTTTCGCTGGATACTGAACGATTTCAGGCCTTTCACTGGTGCTAAGACTTCCTAGTACTTGACGACTTTGGTCCGCCGCCTGGGGCCGAAATCCCGGCATGCGACCGTAGGAGCGGTGCTGGTCGACGTGAACCGTTGATTCAGACTCAACGATGTGGGCCACGAATCAGTGCGGGATGCGGCTGCCGAAGCGAACAGTTGCCCGTACCGCGATTTCGCCGAAGCGTTCCATGGCGCCGATCACAATGGATTTGGCGGTCGGGCAGCGGATTCCTCATCATCGCGACGAGTTGCAATTCTTCCCCTGACTGCCGACGTGAATCTCCTCGACCCCGATAAGTTGCAGGTCGTAGTTTCCAATCCAACCTTCTCGGATGCACTAAGACTTGAATAGGCAATCTTCTGGGGAATTTCCAGATTGTCAATGATCACCACCTATAGTCCACTTCGCCAACACCTTTAGCCCACCCATGT